>DQAA01000652.1:0-135 GCA_003523465.1 Pseudomonas sp. | reverse complement strand
AGGCCGTGCCAGTTGAGTTCGCTGTCGTCCTGGGTATGGGCGGTGACCAGCGTCACGCCGCGACTGACACCGCGCAAGGTCAGCGGAATACCGCAGCGGGTCGCGCCCGCCAGGCCGGCCGTGATGCCGTTCACC
>DQAA01000653.1:3347-4607 GCA_003523465.1 Pseudomonas sp. | reverse complement strand
CCCTGCACGCCGGTGTAGCCGAACTGCTCGCAGGCGGCGGTGCCGTCGCGCAGCAGCAGTTCGCGGTAGGCCGGGTCGACCCAGGCCCGGGCTACCACGCGAGCGCCGTTGGCCGGGTCGAAGTCGGTTTCCATGACCTCGGTGAAGTGTTCGATATAGCCGTCCGGGATCACCCCTTTTTCGGTCAGGGCGTGCTTGAGGGCGAAGGTGCGTTCGGCGGCGGAGCCTGCCGGGGCATGCTTGTGGTCCATGTCGTTCTCCTCGTGGGCGTCGGGCTCAGACGCCGGCCATCAGGCCGGTACCGGGATGGCAGTTGATGTAGTCGTAGTGCTGGTCCTGGGCGCGCAGCACGCTGACCTCGTGATAACCCTTCCACTTCAGCTGGCCGCCCAGGGTCTGGACCATGCGCATGAAGGTGCCGAAGATCTCGATATGGGTCGGGTGCGACTCGGACCAGCGCTCCAGCGCGGACATCGAGCGCCAGTGGCTGACGGAAAAACGCTTCTCCATGGGCTGGCCATGGGCGTCGATATGCTGCACGTAGCGGTTGCTGTAGCAGCCCACCGGCAAGCCCTGGTCACGCAGGAAATCCATGCCGGCACGCAGCACCGGTTCCATTTCGCCGAGGTACAACTCGCGCTCCCGGCCCTCGGTTTCGCTCCAGTCCTGGCCGGAGCGGATCACCACCAGGTTTTCATGGCCGCTGACCCGAACCCTGACCCGCTGCGCGCTGCGTTCGGCCTTGAGTTCACCGGACGCTGCCATGCCATCGGTCTGCGACAGGGGAATGCGGTCGCGCATCGAGCCCCAGTAACCGTGCTCCTGGATCTCGCCGCTGCGCTCACCCATCGCCAGGCCGACGCCTTCCATGCCTTCAGGCATGGCGTAGAGGGTTTCGAAGCGCTCGACACCGGGGCTGATGATTTCGCGGAAGAAACCCAAGCCCTGATGCCCGGTCTCCTTGCCCGACCACCACGCCTCGATGACTTCGTCGCGCTCCCAACGGGCGAAGGTGGCGGGGTTGTCCCAGTAGGCGATGACNNCGTGTCGTGGTAGCGCGGGCCGGCGCCGTGTTCCAGGCTCTGGACGATCTGGCGCAGGGCGGCGCAGGCGGCGCCGAGCTGGCTTTCGCCTTTGCTCTGCACGCCAAGGTAGGCCATCACGTAGCGGGTGATCGCCGGATCGGCCCGGCCGACCCAGGCGGGGAAGGGCGGGGCATAGTCGTCGTCGATTCGCCGCGCGCGCAGGCGGGGGCACAGC
>DQAA01000653.1:0-3275 GCA_003523465.1 Pseudomonas sp. | reverse complement strand
GCGGAAGTCCTCGCGCGGTCCGTTGTCCACGGCGAGGTCACGGCCCAGTTGCAGCTGCAACTGGTCCTTGGGGGTGAAGAAGTGGCTGGCGGTGAAACGCAGGTTGGTGCTGCGCTGGCGGTCGTCGCGGTCGACCCCGTCCACCCGGGTTTCGCCGCCCCACAGCTGGCCGATGCCCACGCCCAGGCTGGTGGCCGGCTCGGGCATGTAGCGCCCCATGATCTGGGCACCGTAGGAGGTCTTCTGCTTCAAGGTGGCCGACGCGGGGCCGAAGTCGTCGTTGTCGCCATACCAGATGACATCGCCGATCAGGTCCATCGCCCACTTCTCGCTGAAGTGCTTGATATAGGCACCCTGGAAATCCACCTTCCAGCGGTTTTCACCAAGGTTCAGCGCATCGTCGCGGTCGTAGTTGCCGGTCGGCACGTACAGGTAGGCGTTGGCGCTGAGGGTATCGCGGGCCTCGTTGAGCAGCAGCTTGATCGGCGCGGTGAGGATCAGGTCGCCGACCCCGCTGGCATCGCCGAGGGCCGAGGCATCGCCGTTGCCGGAGACATGACCGAAGGGCAGGAGGAACTGCGGATCGACGGTGACCCGTTCGCTCAGTTGAAAGACGTGGAGCAGACGCAGGATGCCGATATCCGAGGTCAGGTTGAAATCGGAACTGGCCGAGCGACCGTCGCTGCGCAGCGCGTCGGTGGTCGCATGCTGGTAGTAGAGCAGGCCGATGGTCGCGCCGGCGGGGAACTGCTCGTAGTCGCCGGGGGCGACTTCCGCCGCCAGGCTGGAGAACGATACGCCGATCAGGATCAGGCCAGCGATCACGCTGTGTTTCAGCTCGCAAAGCAAAGGTCTTGTTGTTTTCATGGGCTTGCCTTGGGTGGAGGGGGGCGGTTGACCGGCCTGGTCGCTGACGCTCGACGTCCTCGCTGTCGTGGCTCAAGGATGAATCGCCGCGCCCGCAGCTTCTTGGCTGAAAAGGAACCAGCGTTTGGCCCGGACGGCCCTTGTGTCGGGTTTGCTGGAATGCCTGCGGGGGCTGGTGTATGAATGGAAACCGGGCCTCAGCGGCCATGGATCCATCCTGAAAAGATCAATAACAGGGGTGCATCGCGATGATCGAACCACCACGGGCACAAGCGCCGGCCAACTGGGCTAGCGAACGGATCGAGCTGGCGACCCTCGGCCATTCCTTTCACGACCGCGTGGACTACTGGCGGGAGATGATCCTGCGTCTGTTCGCCGACGTCGAAATCGGAGCGCTGCCTGATCCGGCCTTCCATGGCCGGGTGCGGTCGCAGAAGTGCGAGGCGTTGCGGGTCAGCGAGGTCGGCGCCTCGGCCCAGGCGGTCAACCGGCGTCATCTGAATCCGCGTTGCCGTGAGGAAGACAAGTACTTTGCGGTATTGATGCTCGACGGCCAGGAGTCCCTGGCGCAGGGTGACAACCGGGCACGGATCGGGCCGGGGGAATTCGCCATCTACGATGCCACGCGGCCGCACCAGCTGAGCTTCGACGGTGACTGGCGGCAGATCATCATCAGCATCCCGCGCACCAGTCTGAATCAGCTGGTGGTGGACATGGAGTGCCGGACCGCGACCCGGGTCTCCCTCGATAACCCCAGCGGGCGGGTGTTGCGTGCATTCCTCGAGACCCTGTGCGGCCAGGTCGGGCAGTTCAGCGCCCAGGAAATGGCGCGCCTGGCGGAGTCCGCCACCCAGTTGATCGCCCTGACCCTAGGCAACCTGCAGCCCCTGGATGGCGATCATTCCCGCTCGCAGATGCTGACCCTCACCCGGGTCAAGGTCTATATCAATGACAACCTGCGTGATCCCGCGCTCACTGCCCAGCAGGTCGCCCAGGCCATGGGGCTATCGACCCGCTATATCGCCAAGCTGTTCGAGCGCGAGGGCAGTTCGCTGATGCGCTATGTGTTGCGGCGTCGCCTGGAGCGCTGTGCCGGCGAGCTGGAAAACCCGTTGCTGACGGCCCAGCGGATATCCGACGTGGCGTTTCGTTGGGGCTTCAATGACCTCTCGCATTTCAGCCGGGTGTTTCGCGAATGCCATGGGCAAAGCCCACGGGAGTGGCGGGAAGAACGGTTGTCCGCCGCCAGGAAATGTTGAACCGCGCCTGTGAACCCTCGTCACACCCGCTGTGCCGTTGCCCCGCCTAATCCGCCGTACCGCACTCGCTTAACGTAGTCAGCAGGGCCGCCCCCGAGTGCGGCCCATGACAACAACAAGCGTGCAACCGAGGTACAAGCCGATGCGTGGCGACCAAGAAGAAAGCAACAACAGGCTGGGAACCGGCCTCAAGACCCGGCAGGTAACGATGATCTCCATCGGTGGAGTGATCGGTGCCGGGCTGTTCGTGGGTTCGAGCAATGCCATCGCGGCCGCCGGGCCGGCAGTGCTGGTGGCGTATGTGATCGCGGCGGTGATCGTGGTGCTGGTGATGCAGATGCTCGGCGAGATGGCCACGGCCCGCCCGGACACGGGGTCCTTCTCCTCCTATGCCGACCAGGCCATCGGCCGTTGGGCCGGGTTTTCCATCGGCTGGCTGTACTGGTGGTTCTACGTGCTGGTGATCGCCATCGAGGCCATCGTCGCCGGCAATATCCTCGGCGACTGGCTGGGCCTGCCGCACTGGCTGACCGCCTTCTCCATCACCCTGGTGCTGGTCTTCTGCAACAGCCTCAGCGTCGGCTCGTTCGGTACCCTGGAGTACTGGCTGTCGCTGTTCAAGGTGGTGTCGATCGTCGGCTTCATCGTGCTTGGGGTGCTGGCGATCTTCGGATTGATGCCCGGCTCGTCCACCAGCGGAATCAGCAACCTGTGGGCCAACGGCGGCTTCGCCCCCAACGGCAACGTCGCCATCGTCGCCGCCTTGCTGACTGCAATGTTCAGCTTCCAGGGCAGCGAGGTGGTGACCATCGCCGCCGCCGAATCCCGCGATCCCAAGGCCAATATCAAGAAGGCCATCCGTGCCGTGGTCTGGCGCCTGGGCCTGTTCTACCTCGGCTCGATGTTCGTGGTGGTGTGCCTGATTCCATGGAATGCGCCGGGGTTGGCCCAAGGCTCCTACCAGGCGGTACTCAGCGCGATGAACATTCCCTGGGCTTCCGGGATCATGAGCATCGTCGTGTTGGTGGCGGTGACCAGTTGCCTGAACTCGGCGATCTATACCGCCTCGCGCATGGTCTGGTCGCTGGCGCAGCGCGGTGATGCCCCGCAGGCGGTATCGCGGACCACGGCCAAGGGCGTGCCGCTGCT
>DQAA01000172.1:1501-3071 GCA_003523465.1 Pseudomonas sp. | reverse complement strand
AGCCCTTGGCATCGGCCATCTGCGAGGCGACGGTGCGCTTCCAGATGAGTTCGTAGAGGCGGAACTCGTCGCCGCCCAGTGCGCCGGACACCTGCGCGGGTGTGCGGAAGGAGTCTCCGGACGGGCGGATGGCCTCGTGAGCCTCCTGCGCGGCCTTCGCCTTCGACCCGTACAGGCGCGGCTTGCCGGGCACGTACTCCGCCCCGTACAGCTCTCCGATCTGGCTGCGGGCTGCAGACATCGCCTGCCCGGACAGCTGGGTGGAGTCCGTACGCATGTAGGTGATGTAGCCGTTCTCGTACAGGGACTGCGCGACGCGCATCGCCTGGCGCGCCGACATCCGCAGCTTGCGACCGGCCTCCTGCTGGAGTGTCGACGTGGTGAACGGGGCCGCCGGGCGCCGCGTGTACGGCTTCGTCTCCAGCGAGGTGACGGACAGCGCCTGCTGCGCAGTCCCCGTGAGGACCGATGCCAGCGAGGTCGCCTGCGGCTCCCCCAGCACGAGGGCATCCGAGGCCTTCTTCAGCTGGCCGCGGTCGTCGAAATCGCGGCCCGATGCGACCTTCGTCCCGTCGACGGTCTCCAGGCGAGCCTTGAACGCGGTGCCGCCTGCGGCCTCGGCCAGTTCGATGTCGAGGTCCCAGTAGTCCGCGGACACGAAGGCCATGCGCTCGCGCTCGTTGAGCTGGTTGCTGGAGAAGAACTTGCGGCGGATCAGCGACATGTAGCGGGCACTGGCCTGGACATTGCCCTCGACGCTGCTGATATCGCTGACCCCGACCCGCTGCGCCGCGCTCGGGGTGATCTGCATCAGCCCGTGGGCACCGCCGGCACCGCGGGCACCGGGGTTGAGGGAGGATTCCTTGAAGGCCACGGCGGCCAGGTTGAGCCAGTCGAGGTTCTGCGCCTCGGCGTGCTTCTGCAGGATCGGGCGCAAGGTGTTCAAGCGCTGGCGATTGGCCTTGGCCAGCGGGTAATGCACCTTGTACAGGCGCCGGTAGATGCGCTCGAAGTTCACATCCTGGTCGGCGGGGGCGCGGTAGTCCTGGAGAAAGCGATCGACGCTGGCATGCAGCATCACCGCTTCGCGGCGCATGAACCAGTGGGTCGATTCCGGCGCGGTCAGAGTGACCTTGCGCTGGATCTGCAACTTCGGCATGACCTTGCCCCAGCGCTCGGCGATCGGCTGCTCGACCACGGTCAGCGGCAGGATCCCGCCCTGGACCATCTCCAGCACATCCTCCGCCGCCAGGCTCGGGTCGATCCACTCGACCTTGATCGGCGCATGCTTGCGCAGGGCCAGGCGCTGGTTGATCTCGTGCAGGGTATCGCCGGCGGCGCTGCCGGCAGGCAGCACCAGGGTGTGCCCGGAAAGCTGTTCGACACGGCTGTAGGTACGGTCGCCCTTGCGCCCCACCAGCACCAGCGGCACATGGGCCAGTACCGGATCGCTGGCACTGACGCCGCGGGTCGAAACCGGATCGAGCAGTTCGCCCGGCGCCACCAGGTCGCCCTCGCCGCGTTGCAGGGCGGGGACCAGTTGCTCCTTGGCCCTGGGGATCAGTTTCAG
>DQAA01000172.1:0-1462 GCA_003523465.1 Pseudomonas sp. | reverse complement strand
AGGCGCGCAGGCGGTGGTATTCGACGCCATAGGGCTGGCCCTTCACCTCGCCGGAGCTGTTGCGGCTCTGGTTGACCAGCACCCGCAGTTCGCGGCTGGCACGGATCTGCGCCAGATCGCGCTCCTTGCCGCTGCTGACCACCTGGGGCGGACCGGCCACGCGCGCGTTGGCCGGCCCTGCAATCAGCAGCCCGGCGAACAGCAGGATCATCAGCAAAGCTCGGGACATCCGGTCTCCAGGAACAGGCCGTGATGGCGTGCGTGGCGGCATACTATGCAGCGGCCTTATGACTATTGACCGCAAATGACCACGACAACTCATTGAAGTTCTTGTGTTTATTGTTATTTTTCGAGCTCTTCAGCGCGTATCAGCCGCGAAATTCGAGGTAGCACCATGCAACTCATCGACATCGGCGTCAATCTGACCAACGCCAGTTTTGCCAGCATCCACCAGGAGGTGCTGGACCGCGCCGAGGCTGCCGGGGTGTGCCAGATGCTCCTGACCGGCACCAGCCTGGCGGGCAGCGAGGAAGCGCTGGAGCTGTGCCAGCGCCTCGACGAAAGCGGCCAGCGCCTGTTCTCCACGGCCGGTGTCCACCCCCACGAAGCCAGCCAGTGGACGGCCGAGAGCCCGCGTCATCTGCGCCAGTTGCTGGAGCAACCCCGGGTGCAGGCAGTCGGTGAATGCGGCCTCGATTTCAACCGCGACTTCTCCCCGCGCCCGCAGCAGGAAAAGGCCCTGGAAGACCAGCTGGCCCTGGCCGTCGAACTGCAGATGCCGGTGTTCCTCCATGAACGCGACGCCAGCGAACGCTTGCTGCACATCCTCAAGGACTACCGCGATCACCTGAGCGCCGCCGTGGTGCATTGCTTCACCGGCGAACGCGAGGCGCTGTTCGGCTATCTCGACCTGGACCTGCATATCGGTATCACCGGCTGGATCTGCGACGAACGCCGCGGCACCCACCTGCACGGCCTGGTCGGCAATATCCCCGAAGGCCGGCTGATGCTGGAAAGCGATGCACCGTACCTGCTGCCCCGCAGCCTGCGGCCAAAACCGAAGAACGGTCGCAATGAGCCAGCATACTTGCCGGAAGTGTTGCGCGAAGTGGCGCGGCACCGCGGCGAGACCGAGGCGCAACTGGCGGCACATACAACCCTGTGTGCCCGGCGCTTCTTCGACCTCCCGGAGCTGGCTTGACACATATCAAGATTTACTGCTGATTAGTCGACCAGAATGCTGGCACCTTGCCAAAAAACTTTCCGCTCAAACGCTTAACTCAGAGAAGACCTACCATGGGTGCCTGGCTTAGCAACATCTCCCTGAAGTACAAGTTCTGGGCTGTCAACGCGGTCGCCTTCGTCACCACGCTGTTCCTCGTGCTGTACGCGGTGTTCCTCGAACAGCAGGCCCGGGTCGATGAAGCCCATGACCGCGCGGTAGCCGAGGCCCGCCTGCTCG
>DQAA01000468.1:1683-5664 GCA_003523465.1 Pseudomonas sp. | reverse complement strand
CGCAGCGTTGCCGGGTTCTTCCAGGAGCAGGGGGTCAAGGCTGTGGTCCTGGCGTGCAACACCGCCACCGTGGCCGCCGCTGCCGATCTGCGCGAGCAGTTTCCGCAGTGGCCGTTGGTGGGCATGGAGCCAGCGGTCAAGCCGGCTGCGGCAGCGACCCGCAGTGGTGTGGTCGGTGTGCTTGCAACCACCGGCACCCTGCAAAGCGCCAAGTTCGCCGCGCTGCTCGATCGTTTCGCCACCGATGTGCGGGTGGTGACCCAGCCGTGTCCGGGCCTGGTGGAACTGATCGAATCAGGCGACCTGAACAGCCCGGCGCTGCGTCAGTTGCTCCAGGGTTATGTCGAGCCGCTGCTGGCCGCCGGCTGCGACACCATCATTCTCGGCTGTACCCACTATCCCTTCCTGCGCCCGTTGCTCGGCCAGATGGTGCCGGCCTCCGTGGCGATCATCGACACCGGTGCCGCAGTAGCCCGCCAGCTGCAACGCCTGCTGGCCGAGCGCGATCTGCTTGCCGCTGGCGCGGCCCGCCCTACGCAATTCTGGACCAGTGCCGATCCGGATCATTTGCGCAAAATCCTCCCGTTGTTGTGGAATGGCTCCGGAGACGTAGGACGCTTCGTTCGGTAAACGACAAAATTTTCACAAAATGTCGAAAATTCACTGAACTCCTTTGTAAGCGGCGATTTCTACTACGTTGTCTGATGAGACAAGAAAACCAACAACAGGATTTCCTTTAAAGGATGTTTCTCATGAAGAAGCTGATTTGCGTGGCTGCACTTGCAGTCGCAACCCTGGGGCAAGCATTCACCGCGCAGGCGGCCGACGTAACCTTCGCCGTCGGCCAGACCAGCGATTCCACCATGACCTACCGCATCGGCCTGCAATCCAACTGGGATGCCAGCTGGTGGCAGACCAGCGTCGGCCGCCTGACCGGTTACTGGGATGGCGGGTACACCTACTGGGATGGCGACAAGACCTCCAGCAACCACAGCCTGTCGTTCGCGCCGGTGTTCGTTTACGAGTTCGCCGGCAACTCGGTCAAGCCGTATATCGAGGCCGGTATCGGGGTTGCAGCGTTTGCCCACACCGAACTGGAAAGCAACGACCTGGGCTCGTCGTTCCAGTTCGAGGACCGGATCGGTTTCGGTCTGCGCTTTGCCGGCGGGCATGAAGTCGGTATCCGTGCGATCCACTACTCCAATGCCGGGCTGAGCCAGCCTAACGATGGTGCGGAGAGCTTTGCCCTGCATTACCGCATGGCGCTCTGACGCGTGAGGCACTAAAAAGAAACCCCGCCGGATTGGCGGGGTTTCTTTTTGTCTTCCTGCAACGACGTTTATCGCCGCAAGGGCCACAGGCTACTTACCGACAACGCCTCCAGTACCATCTCCGGCATCCTTTGCGGCAAGCGGTCGATGATCGCCAATGCTGCCGTGTCAGCCGTCCACTGCTGGGGCAGGGCGATATTTGCAGTGACCGGCTTCTTCAAGGTTTGCGGCGCGATCAGGGTCAGGTCGATTTCGTTGGGCGAGAGCTGGCTGCGGGTTTCGCTGAACCACTGCCCCAGGCTGTTCTGCGCGGTCGGCCACTGGCTGCTTTCATGCTGCTGCAATGCGGTGATGCTGCTCAGGATCCCCACCACATGCGCCTTCTTGCCCGCCAGCAGCAGCGGCAGAGCGCTGTTCAGGCAATGACTGCTGGCCGCCACGTTGCTGGCGATCAGCGCTTCGAACATCGCGGTGCCGGAGGAGTGATCGTCGAGATAATCGCAAGACCCCGCATTGAGGATCAGCAGGTCCAGCGCGCCCCAGTGTTCCTGGATCCGTCGGCTCATGGCCTCGGCGTCCGCTGCGTCGCTGAGATCGCCGTCCAGGACCAGGCACTGCGACTTCGGGCGGTCAGGCAACGGTTCGAACGGCGTACGTCCGCTGGTTGCCACCTGATGGCCAAGGCTGAGCAGGTGTGAGGCCAATGCATGACCGAGGCCGTTGCTGGCGCCGGTGACCCAAATTCTTTTTATAGGCTCAGTAGTCACGGTGTTGCTCTGCTTCAAGGTCTTTGGGGAGTTGTTTGAATGCCTCGATGGCCCGCCGACGGCTCATGCCCAGATCGACAATGGGTTGTGGATAACCCTTCACCGAAAACAGGCCGCCGGGGCTGTGGATTTCCTTGTCGTCGAGGTCTTTCAGCTCCGGCAGCCAGTGTCGCAGGAAGCGTCCCTTTTTGTCGAAGCGTTCCGACTGGCTGACCGGGTTGAACACCCTGAAATAGGGCACTGAATCGGTTCCGGTGGAGGCGCTCCACTGCCAACCACCGTTGTTTGCGGCGAGGTCGCCGTCGATCAGGTGACGCATGAAAAATTCTTCACCCCGGCGCCAGTCGATCAACAGGTTCTTGCTGAGGAACATCGCCACCACCATACGCAGGCGGTTATGCATCCAGCCGGTGGCGAGCAACTGGCGCATGGCCGCGTCGACGATGGGCACCCCGGTGCGGCCTTCCTGCCAGGCCTTGAGATCCTCTGGTGCGTCGCGCCACTTCAGTGCTTCGGTGGCGGGGCGGAAGGCTCGGTGCCGGGAAACCCGCGGGTAACCCGTCAGCACGTGCTTGTAGAACTCGCGCCAGAGCAGTTCGTTGATCCAGGTGACCGCACCGGGGTTGCCGCTTTCGAATTCACCATGATTGTTCGCCAGCGCCGCATGCAGGCACTGGCGCACGGAAATCACTCCGGCGGCCAGGTACGGCGAAAGCTGGCTGGTGCCGTCCACGGAAGGGATATCGCGGTCTTCCGGGTATTCGGCCATGGCATCGTCGACGAAGGCCTTGAGGCGCTTGCGCGCGTGGTCCTCTCCCGCCGGCCACTGATCGCGCAGGGTTTGCCCGGGAGTGGCGAAGCCCTTGATGGAATCGGGGATCTCGTCGCTGCCGACGTGGGTCTTGTCCTGCTTGCGCGGCAGTCGCTGCAAGGCCGGTAGGGCGTGATGCAGGCGCTGGTAGCAGACCTTGCGGAACTGGGTGAAGACCTTGAAGTAACCATCACTCTTGGTCAGCACCGTGCCGGGTTTGAACAGCAACTGGTCCAGATAGCTGTGCAGGCGGATGTCGTGACGTTGCAGCAACTCGCCGACCGCGCGATCACGCTGCTCCTCGTTGATGCCGTATTCCTCGTTGATGTGCACGTTCTGCACATCATGCTCGCGGCAGACTTCATGCAGCACTTTCGGGGCGCTCTTCCAGTGCTCGGCGTGGCGGATCAGCAGGGGAATGTTGTAGTGGGCGAGGGCGTCTTTCAGTTCGCGCAGGTTGCGCAGCCAGAAATCCACCTTGCACGGCGCGTCGTCGTGTTCCTTCCATTGGCCGGGGCTGACCAGCCACAGGGCCAGGGTCGGGCCGCGCTCGCTGGCGGCGGCCAGCGCGGTGTTGTCGTGAATGCGCAGGTCGTTGCGCAGCCAGATCAGTTGCATGAAGTGATTCCGTCAGGAGGGGTGCGGGGCAAGCGTCCCAAGTCCCTGGAGGCAGCGCTGGGCCGCCAGTGGCGAGTCGAGCAGGTGCCAGNNAAGGTGACCGCAGCGCCGAACAGGAGTTTCGGCACCTTGAGCGGGCTCAGGTCGCGGCGCAGCTGTTCGCCGTCCGCGACCTTGCTGACGCTGAGCAGCAAAGCCCCGGCGTTGAGCCGTTCCATCGCCAGGGCCAGGTCGCGGCCGTGCAGTGGCAGATCGAAAACTTCCACCGGGCAACCGCCGTCGCTGACCAGCCAGGCGCACAGCCACAGGTGCGGATCGAACGGCTGGCCGCCGGCACTCAGCAGCAGCGCCGGGGTGCCATGCAACTGGCGGTTGTTGTGATAGACGCGAAGGCCCAGCTTGCTGCGCAGCCAACTGTAGAAAAACGCCTGTTCCACCTGGGCAGAGGGGTGGATTTGCCAGCGTGTGGCCAATTGCTCGAGCAGCGGCAGAAGCAGTTGTTCACACAGCGTGG
>DQAA01000468.1:0-1594 GCA_003523465.1 Pseudomonas sp. | reverse complement strand
GATCGTTGTCCAGCAGCGGCAGCACCTGGCTCACCGCTACGCCGCGGTTGAGCCAGGCGACGATCGCCTGGATCCGCTGGACCTGATCGCTGCTGTAGAGCCGGTGGCCCTTGCTGGTGCGCTGCGGGACCACCAGGCCGTAGCGGCGCTCCCAGGCCCGCAGGGTGACGGGGTTGACCCCGGTCAGCCGGGCGATCTCGCGGATAGGCAGCAGGGCGTCAGATGGCATTGCGCAGGCTCAGGTTTTCCGGGTGCGGCTGCAGGTAGACCTGGGCCAGCAGATAAGGATCGGGGTGGTGACGCAGGTGGTGCTTGAGCAGGGTCAGCGGCACCACGAGGGGGACCACGCCGTCCATGTACTGGTCGATCAGCCGGCGGATTTCCTGCTTGTCCTGAGGGTCGAGGAAGCGCCGCAGGTAGCCGCTCAGGTGCATCAGCACGTTGCCGTGGGTGCCGCGGCTGGCGCAGCGGGTCAGGGCGCTCATCAACTGGCTGAAGTAGCGCGCGCCAAGTTCGTCCGGGTCGTCTTCGCGGGTCATGCTGCCCAGGAGCTTGCCGAGCACCTTGTACTGCTCGGGGTTGTGCGCCATCAGCTGGTACTTGTAGCGGGAGTGGAAGGCGATCAGCGCATGCCGGCTCAGGCCCTCGCCCAGCAAACGCTGCCAGTCGGCATAGGCCAGCACCCGGGTGATGAAGTTCTCCCGCAGGACCGGATCGCACAGGCGACCTTCCTCTTCCAGCGGCAGGTCCGGGCGAAGTTCGCGAAAGCGTGCGGCATACAGGCCACTGGCGCGCTGTTCGGCCGGGTAGCCATTGGCCTGGTAGACCTTGATCCGCTCCAGTCCGCACGAAGGCGATTTCTGCATGAAGATGTAGCCGCAGATATCGTCCAGCTCTGCGGCCGCCTGCTCGGCGTAGCCGCGCAGGGCATCGGACACGTCCAGGGATGGGTCGCGGCTACCAGTGGCGCGGGGAGCATCGGGGTTGCCGGTCAGATGAATCGCGGCTCGGGGTGTACCAAGGCCAATGGCCACTTCCGGACAGACGGGCACCAGTTCGAAGTGCTCGGCGAGCACCTCGGTGCACAGACGGGACTGTTTGTGACCGCCGTTGAAGCGGACCTCTTCACCGGCAAGGCAGGCGCTCACGGCTATTTTCGGCTTGGGATCGGGCATGCGGGGACGACCTTTCTTGTACAAAGACAAAAACCTGTACAACTTTGCTCAGGATAGGCCCGGCGTTGTACAAGTCAACATCCTTGTAGAGGTCGTAGTGCCCGCAGGGTTTAGTCCAGGTGCTCGATCAGTCGACGTGCTGCTTCCTGGCCGCTGAGCCAGGCGCCTTCGACCCGGCCCGACAGGCACCAGTCGCCGCAGGCATAAAGACCCAGGTCGGCATCGGCGAGTACGCCCCATTCATGGGTGCCGGCGGGNNCGGGCGGGCGTAGAGCCAGCGATGGGCGAGGGTGAAGCTCGGCGCGGGCACTGCGCAGCCCACCAGTTCGGCGAAATCCCCCAGCAGTTGTTCGATCACGGCGTCCTTCTGCAGGTCGATGTGCTGCTTGCTCCAGGCGGAGGTGGCGTGCAGCACCCAG
>DQAA01000467.1:163-7261 GCA_003523465.1 Pseudomonas sp. | reverse complement strand
ATTCAGTTGTTAAAGAGCGGTGGTTGAAGTCTTTCACTTCAACCGAGGCGCGTATTCTACGCCTTCCTCTAAGCCTGTCAAGCGTTTATTTTGAAGTTTTTCAGAATTTCTCGTTCAACTTCAAACACTTGCTTCAGCTACATCAGCGTTTGCTCGCTGTGTGGGGGCGCATTCTACAGAACAAAAACTACCCGTCAAGAGAATATTTCGAAAATTTTCAAAAAGTTAGCTTCACTAATCAGGCACCGTTCCTGCAGGGAAAAAGCGCTCTCTATATAGAAGAGAAAACACGCCAGCGTCCGGATCACCCTTCAAATGGCTCGCAAGGCCATTCTTGAGCGCTGCGCGATTGTTCAACAATGCCCGCGGTACTATGCGATAAACGGCTCCCCCGGAAAAAACGAACACCATGATGGATAACAAACGAGGCAAGGGACTTTCCTTCGTAAGAAGGATCCATGCACCCCGCACCATTGGCATGGGCATCGGTCTGCTCGGCGTCTACGCGGGCATGCTGCCTCTCGACCCGCCGACCTGGGTCTGGATCACCATGTTCCTCAACGGTCTGGCCTGGCCTCATATCGCCTACCTGATCGGCCTGCGCTCCCGCACGCCCTACCAGACCGAACAACGCAGCCTGCTGATCGACTCCATGACCGGTGGCTTCTGGACCGCCGCGATGCAGTTCAACCCTCTGCCCAGCATCACCATCCTGTCGATGATGACCATGAACAACGTCGCCGCCGGAGGCCAGCGTCTGTTCCTGCGCGGCTTCCTCGCCCAGATCACCGGCATCCTGCTGGGCCTTGCCGTGTTCGGCCCCGGCCTGCAACTGGTCAGCACCACCCAGCAGGTCTACGCCTGCCTGCCGATGCTGACCCTCTACCCCCTGGCCCTCGGCTGGGTCTGCTATCGCCTGGCCATCCAGCTGTCCGAGCACAAGCGCAGCCTCAGCGCACTCAGTCGTACCGACAGCCTGACCGGCCTGCTCAACCACGGTTCCTGGAAGGACTTGCTGCAACTCAAATTCCATACCTGCCAGCAACAACGCCGCAGCGCGGTCATCGCGATCATCGACATCGACCACTTCAAGCGCATCAACGACAGCTATGGCCACGTGGTCGGCGACGCCGTGCTGCGCCACCTGAGCAAGGAACTGAAGATCAACCTGCGCGAAGACGACCTGGCCGGACGCTATGGCGGCGACGAGTTCTGCGTGATCCTCCCCGAAACCAACCTGACCCAGGCCGGGCGCATCATGGAGCGCCTGCGCGAGCGAGTGGCCAGCTATCGTGACGACACACTGCCCGACCTGCGCATCAGTCTGAGCATCGGACTGGCCCTGTGCCGCAGCGATTTCGACGATCCGGTCGCCTGGCTCAATGAAGCCGACCGCGCGCTCTACACGGCGAAAAACAATGGCCGTGACCAGGTCAATTTTGCCGACCTGGACAGCGCAATCCCAAGAGTCGCCTATCCTGAGTGAAGTTTGCCCGCGCGCCGCATGACCCGCCGGGCGCCTGCCCACAGGATCGGCATCCCCATGGAAAGGAAAGCCAGCGCGAACGCCCCTGAATCCCGCCCCCGGCTACACGCACGCAAGCTGATCGCCGGTACTGTCCTGCTGTTTACCTTGGCCTGCGTGATTGCACTGGGTGCCCTGTTCGACATCGCCAACCAGCTCAATGAAACGGCCAGGGAAAAAAGCGTCTTCTACGCAGGCAAGATCCTCCAGCAGAAACAGGAATCGTCCCGCCAGTTCCTGTCGAGCTACGCGGTGTGGAATGCGGCCTACCAGCACCTCAACGGCGAAGCAGATAAACACTGGGCCTATATAGAGAAGAACGTCAGCGAATCGCTGTACACCGCCAGTGGCTACGAGGGTGTCTTCGTCATCGATGACCAGCGCACCAAATACGCGCTGTTCAAGGGCCAACCCAGCGAAGCCCCGGTCACCGCCTATATCGATGTTCCCGTAGGCCCGATACTCGAACAGGCCCGCGCCCTCGCCGCCGAGCGCGGACAGCTGAGCCGCTACATTCTCTTCAATGGCTGGCCGGCCATTCTCAGCGCCGCGGCGATCCGTCCCGATGACGAAGTCCTCGGCATCGACCCGCAAACCACCTCGGTCATGCTGTTCATCGACCAACTGACCCAAGCCAAGCTGGACAAACTGGCCGACGACGCCGGACTCGACAGCGTATCCATCACCAAGACCAGCGATGTATCCGCCGGCCTCGCGCAATTGCCCCTCGACAGTCTCGACTACAGCCTGCAATGGAACCCGCCACGCCCTGGCGACCAGTTGCTTTGGGGCGTCCTGCCGCCGTTGCTCGGCGCCTTGCTGGTCCTCGTGCTGCTGATGGCCTGGTTCCTGCGCTACGCCCTGCGCACCTCACATGAAATCGATGACAACCTCAACGACCTGCACACCAGCAACCAGGCCCTGGAGGCCAGCGAACAGCGTTTTCGCGCCGTTGCCGAAGCCGCATCCGACTGGATCTGGGAAACCGACCGACAGCACCGCCTGACCTATCTGTCACAACGCTTCGTCGCCGTCACCGGCTACAAGACCCGCTACTGGCTCGGCCAACCGCTGAACCTGCTGCTCAGTTGCGACACCACGCCCCTCGGCGCCTGGCTTGACGACCTCGACGACATCAGCGGCGAGCAAGCCGCCCATCTGCGCTGCGCCTACCACGATCAACACAACCTGCTGCGCTTCTGCCGGCTTTCCGCCCGCCCGATCCATGTCAACGGTCAATGCACCGGCTTTCGCGGCACCGCCAGCGATATAACCGATGAAGTTGCCGCTCACGCCCATATCCAGCACCTGTCGATGCACGACGCCCTCACCGGCCTGGCCAACCGCAACAAGCTCTCGCGTTTTCTCGAACAGGCACTGATCAAGGGCGAGCATGCCGCGCCGCTGACCCTCATCCTCCTCGATCTCGACAGCTTCAAGCCGATCAACGATTCCCTCGGCCATGCCGCCGGTGACGCGGTACTACTGGAAGTCGCCGCCCGCCTGCGGGAGATCACCCGGGACGGCGACCTGGTAGCCCGTCTCGGCGGCGACGAATTCGTCCTGGTCATCGCCAACATGGACAACCGCAACGAAATCGACCGCTTCTGCGCCCGCCTTATAGAAAACCTGCACCAACCCATCCCCTACGAAGAACACAGTCTGCATATCGGCGCCAGCCTCGGCATTTCCCAGACCCGTCTGCAGGGCTTCGATGCCGGCGAACTGATCCGCTGCGCCGATATCGCCCTTTACCAGGCGAAGGCCGAGGGCAAGAACACCTGGCGTTACTTCTCGGCGGAGATGAACCAGCAAATCCAGTACCGACGTCAGTTGGAGAACGACCTGCGGCGGGCGGTGAAAAACCACGAATTCGTGTTGCACTTCCAGCCACGCTACCGCCTGAAAAGTCTGCAGATCGTGTCAGTGGAAACCCTGGTGCGCTGGCAGCACCCGGTGGAAGGCTTGCTCGGCCCGGACACCTTCATACCCTTGGCAGAGCAGACCGACCTGATCGTCCCCCTGGGCCTCTGGGTGCTGCGCAGCGCGTGCGAAATCGCCCGCGACTGGCCGGCGCCACTGCTGGTTTCGGTCAACCTGTCACCCGCGCAGTTCTCGCGCAGCGATGTGGTCGCCGATGTCCGGAAGGTCCTCGTGGACACCGGTTTCCCGGCGCAGCGCCTCGAACTGGAAATCACCGAAAACGTCATGCTCAACGATATCGAAGGCGCCCTGGGCACCATGAACGCCCTGAAGGAACTCGGCGTGCGCCTGAACATGGACGATTTCGGCACCGGCTACTCGTCCCTCGGCTACCTGCGCACCTACCCGTTCGACAGCATCAAGATCGACAAACGCTTCGTCGCCGGCCTCAGCAGCGACAGCAATGACCGTGCGGTGGTCCAGGCGATCATCAACCTGGGCAAGGCCATGGGCCTGACCGTGACTGCCGAAGGCGTCGAGACCGAGCAGCAACTGCGCGCCCTGGACATGGAGCAATGCCATGAAGTCCAGGGCTTCTACCTGAGCCGGCCACTGGAACGGGAAGACTTCGAAGCCCTGCTGAACAGCCACCAGGCCACCGGTGACCAGGCCGGGTAGCGATCAGCCCAGACGCCGGCGCTGGGCCATGATTTCCGGCAGGTCGCGGCGGCGCTGATAAACCCGCAACGCCTCGCCCACGTTCAGGCGATCGTCGACGTTCTGCTCCAGCAGCACATCAATCAGCTCGCGGCTCAAGGTCATGACCTCGCCCTCGCCGCTTTGCCAGACGAATTCGCTGCTGGGCGTGATGCTCTCGTCGGCCACGTCCATGCCGAACGAGTCCTCGCTGAAACGCACGATATGTTTGCCGAGCTTGCGGTGGAAACCGACGAAGCCCTTGAGCTGGTCGGCGGCGGCGCAGATGTCCTGGGAAGTGATGTGCATGTCAAACCTCGCTGAAAACACCCGGGTGGATGCAGGTCAAAAGGAATTGGCACGCAAGCGAATGGAGGCAGTCCTCTGGCGGGAATGCTCGAACTCCGAAAGGTTACTGGAAATTGCCTACCGCTTGTGCGGAAATTTCTGCCACCTCGTGCAGGGCCGCTACACTGGAATTCCTCAGCCCTGCCCAGGTACCCGATTGCCCGATGATTAATGCCGCACTTTCAGACAGCGCCACCATCGGCCGGATCAGCGTGATCCCGGCCATCCTGCAGGTCATCAGCGAAACCACCGGGCTGCGCTTCGCCGCCGTGGCGCGGGTGACCGAAGCGCGCTGGACGGCATTGGCGGTGCTCGATACCTTCGGTTTCGGCATGACCGTAGGGGGTCAGCTGGACGCAGCGACCACCTTGTGCAACGAAATCCGCGCCAGGCAGAAAACCATCGTGATCGACGAGGCCAGCCAGGACCCGGACTATCAAGACCACCCCACCCCTCGCCTCTACGGCTTCGAAAGCTATATCGCCGTCCCGGTATTTCGCAGCGACGGCAGCTTTTTCGGCACCATCTGCGCCCTCGACCCTCTGCCCCGACCACTCAAGGGCAGCGCCATCCAGCCAATGATGGAAGCCTTCGCCCGACTCTTGTCGATTCAGATAGAAAGCGAGCAAAGCGTGCAGCGCACCGAAATCGCCCTGGAAAAAGAACGCCAGATCGCCGGACTGCGGGAAAAATTCATCGCCGTGCTCGGCCACGACCTGCGCAACCCGCTGTTCGCCATCACCGCCGGTGCCGAATTGCTCAGCAAGCGCCTCACCGATGAACGCTCGCGCACCATCGCCGAGCACATCCTCACCTCTGGTCACCGTGCCACCCAACTGGTACGCGATGTACTGGACTTCGCCCGCGGCCGCCTCGGCGACGGCATCACCCTGAATATCCAGCCCTGCTCCGACCTCGAACCGGCGCTGCGCCATGTCGCCGCCGAATTGCAGCGGGTGCATCCGTCACGCCTGATCGAACTGGATATCGGCGATCTCTCCGGGATGAACTGCGACCGTGAACGAATCTGCCAGGTGCTTTCCAACCTGATCGCCAACGCCCTGCAACACGGTGATGAACTGGGCTCGATCCACATTTCGGCGAAGCTGCTGGGCGATCAGTTCACCCTCAGCGTACACAACAGCGGCGAGCCGATTGCCCCGGCGATCATGACGCAGATGTTCGAGCCCTTTTCCCACCCGGCCTCCGATGCCCCCCAGGTCGGCCTTGGCCTGGGCCTGTACATTGCCAAGCAGATCGCCCTGGCCCATGGCGGCCATATGGATGTGCAATCTTCCGCCACCGCCGGAACCCTGTTCAGCCTGCATCTGCCCCTGGATCGAGCTGAGCCGCCAGCAAGTCCCCCAGCCAATCCATGAACAGGCGCACCCGCGGCGGCAGATAGCGCTGGCGTGCGTAGAGCAGCGACACCGGCATCGCCTCCGGCACATGCTCCGGCAGAAAAGCCCGCAGGCGCCCCGTCTTGAGGTAGTCGCGCACACCGATCAACGGCGCCTGGATGATCCCCAACCCCGCCAGTCCGGCGCTTTCATAGGCATCGGTATTGTTTGCGGTGATTGCCCCGGCCATCTCCACGAAGCGCGTCACGTCGCCGTCCTGATACTCGAATCCGCTGCTGCGGGTCCCGAGGTTCTGCACGTAATGCACCAGTTGATGGCCATGCAGGTCCGCCAGCGAAGCCGGCGTGCCGTAGCGTTCGAGATAGGCCGGGCTGGCGCAATTGACCACCGCCAAACATCCCAGCGGCCTCGCCACCACTGCCAGGTCACCCAGCCCGCCGATGCGCAGCACGCAGTCGAAACCTTCCCGAAGCAGGTCCACCTGGCGATCGGTACAACTGACTTCAAGCGTGAGGCCTGGATGACGTTCCAGGAATTCCGGCAGCTGCGGCAGGATGATGCGCCGGGCCATGCGCGTTGGCAGGTCGACCCGCAGGCAACCCGCCAGGGCGGCGGGGTCGGCGTGGAACAGGCCCTCGATTTCCTCCAGGCGCAAAAGCAGCTCTTTACTACGCTCGTACAGTTGCAGCCCGTCCTGGGTTGCCTGCACTCGCCGCGTTGAGCNNGCACCTGCTCCGAAACGGTCGAGCGGGGCAACCCCAGTTGCTCGGCGGCCAGGGTGAAGCTGGCCAGTTCATTGACCCGGATGAAGGTTCGCAACAGTTCAGGCTTGAGCATGTGAAAGGGCCATTTGTTCGACTGATACGAACAGTATTTCCGAATCTACTGGATTTATCAGCAGATCGGCGACCAATAGACTTTCCTCCATCCCATCACCATCCCCGCAGAGGTAACGCACATGTCCCGCAAGATCGCACTCATCACCGGCGCCAGCCGTGGCCTGGGCAAGAACGCCGCGGAGCATCTGGCCGCCCAGGGTTTCGACATCATCGGCACCTATCACAGCAAGGCCGGCGAAGCGCAGACGGTGGTCAGCACCCTGCAAAGCGCCGGCGCCCGCGCCGTCATGCTGCAACTGGATGTAGGTGACAGCGCCAGCTTCGAGACCTTTGCCAGCACCCTGAAGGACACCCTGGAAAATCACTTCGGTCGCGAGCAACTGGACGTGCTGGTGAACAACGCCGG
>DQAA01000467.1:0-122 GCA_003523465.1 Pseudomonas sp. | reverse complement strand
CCGTTCTTCCTGACCCAGCGCCTGTTGCCGCTGATCGCCGACCAGGGCCGGATCATCAATATTTCGACGGGCCTGACCCGCTTCGCCCTGCCCGGCTATGCCGCCTATGCGGCGATGAAAGG
>DQAA01000443.1 GCA_003523465.1 Pseudomonas sp. | reverse complement strand
GAGGCGGGCGCGGTTCTCGGCGACCGCATCCGGCGTGTCGCCGACATGGTCACCAAGGTTGAAGGTGTCATAGGGAGGGAGGCTGACCCCGCCTGCGCGCGTGGTCACGCACGCGCGGACTCCGGCTGGCGCGGGCCAGTCAGGAATCAGCAGGCTGGGGGTCAGGATGCTCATCCGATGAAGGCTTCGCGGTCCTGCTTGAGCAGGGACAACAGCCAGACGAAGTCATCGGGCAGCGGCGACTGCCACTTCATGCGCTGGCCGGTTTCCGGATGCTCCAGCTCCAGGAAGCGGGCATGCAGGGCCTGGCGCGGGAACGTCTTGACCGCCTCGACCATGGTCTGGCTGGCCGCCGGCGGGATACGGAAACGCCCGCCGTAGACCGGGTCTCCGACGAGCGGGAAGTTGACGTGGGCCATGTGCACGCGGATCTGGTGGGTCCGCCCGGTTTCCAGCTTGACCCGTACGTGGGTATGGGACCGGAAACGCTCCAGCACACGATAGTGACTGACGGCCGGCTTGCCGCCCTCGGTCACCGTCATGCGCTGGCGCTGGCCGCCGTGACGACCGATGGGGGCGTTGATCTTGCCACCCGCGGTCACCACGCCAACCACGATGCATTCATAGATGCGGCTGACGGTGCGGCTCTGCAGTTGGGCCACCAGACTGGTCTGCGCCTGCAGGGTCTTGGCCACCACCATCAGACCGGTGGTGTCCTTGTCCAGGCGGTGGACGATACCGGCGCGCGGCACGTTGACGATATCCGGCACGTGGTGCAGCAAGGCATTGAGCAGGGTGCCGTCGGCATGCCCCGCAGCCGGGTGGACCACCAGCCCGGCGGGCTTGTTGATCACCAGGATCTGGTCGTCTTCGTAGACGATGTCCAGCTCGATGTCCTGGGCAACCCACTCGCCCTGGGCTTCCTGCTCGGCCTGCAGCGCCAGCATGGAACCGCCGTGAACGATGTCACGGGGACGCATGACGTTGCCGTCGACGGTCAGCAGACCGTCCTTGATCCAGGCGGAAAGGCGCGAGCGCGAGTGCTCTGCGAACAATTGGGCGGCGACCTGGTCGAGGCGTTGACCGCCCATTTCGGACGGCACCTCTGCGCTAAGTTGAATGATCTCGGACATGCTCTGACAAGGCGACGGCACAGCCTTTGGTTTCGGCTGCGCGCTTGTGGTTAAATACGGCGTCTTTTGCCCCGGGTGCTCCGCGGGGTGCTCATCATAACAGGACGGCCGTGCCCAAGACAGCGGCCGTCATAGGGACGCAAGCCGCCATGCAAGTGAAACACCTGCTGCTGATCGCCATCCTCGGACTGACCGCTGCTTGTTCTTCGAAGGAAGTCGTCGACGAAAACCTGAGCGAGGCCGAGCTGTACCAGCAGGCGCAGGCCGACCTGGACAACCACAGCTACACCAGCGCCACGTCGAAACTGAAGGCTCTGGAATCCCGCTATCCGTTCGGTCGCTACGCCGACCAGGCGCAGCTGGAGCTGATCTACGCGAACTACAAGAACGCCGAGCCGGAAGCTGCCAAGTCCGCCGCCGAGCGTTTCATCCGCCTGCACCCGCAGCACCCGAACGTCGACTACGCCTACTACCTGAAGGGCCTGACCTCGTTCGACCAGGACCGCGGCCTGCTGGCGCGCTTCCTGCCGCTGGACATGACCAAGCGTGACCCGGGTGCCGCCCGCGACTCCTATAACGAGTTCGCCCAGCTGACCAGCCGCTACCCGAACAGCCGCTACGCCCCGGACGCCAAGCAGCGCATGATCTACCTGCGCAACCTGCTGGCTGCCTATGAAATCCACGTCGCCGACTATTACCTGACCCGTCAGGCCTATGTCGCTGCCGCCAACCGTGGCCGCTACGTGGTGGAGAACTTCCAGGAAACCCCATCGGTCGGCGACGGCCTGGCGGTGATGACCGAGTCCTACCAGCGCCTGCATCTGGACGACCTGGCTGCCACCAGCCTGGAAACCCTGAAGCTGAACTACCCTGACCACCCGAGCCTGGTCGACGGCCAGTTCGTCCCGCGCCAGGAAGAAGCCGACAACCGCTCCTGGCTGTCCAAGGCCACCCTGGGCCTGATCAACACCGCCACGCCACTGCCGCCGGGCGAAACCCGCGCCAACCAGGACGTGATCAAGCAGTACGAAGATGCCAAGGAAGCGATTCCTGAAGAGCTGCTGCCGAAAGACGGCGACGCCGTCCAGGAAGAGAATCATGAAGCCGAAGGCAACAATGATGACCGCTCCTGGTTCAGCTACATGACCTTCGGCGTGTTTGACTGATCGCAACCAAATACAAAAAAGGGAAGCTTGGGCTTCCCTTTTTTATTGGCCGCGCCAGGCGGCTCTTCTACACTGGCGCATCTTCGACTCGACAAGCTGGACACCATGGTTCGCCTACTTTTCTGGATCGCCCTGATCGCCGCCGCTTTCTGGCTGTGGCGCAAGTTCAAGGCCGGCAATGCTGCCTCTTCCTCCTCCTCGCCACAGGAAACCACGCTGAAGATGGTGCGTTGCGCCCACTGCGGCGTGCACTTGCCCAACGACCGTGCCCTGCATCGCGGCAATGACTGGTATTGCAGCACCGCGCACCTGGAACAAGGCCCCAGCGACCAGCGCTGAGGCCTTGGCATTCAGATGACCTGCAAACGCCCTGCGGGCGCGTAAGGCGCCGGATCGATGATCGGCTCGCGCCCGCTGAGCAGGTCGCTGAACAGTTGGCAGGAGGCCGGCGCCAGCACCAGCCCGTTGCGGTAATGTCCGCAGTTCAACCACAAGCCCTCGCAACCCGGCACCTGCCCGATGTAAGGCACGCCTTCCGGCGAACCAGGGCGCAGCCCTGCCCAATGCCCCACCAGCTCCGCTTCGGCCAGCGCCGGGATCAGCTCGACAGCGGAAGCCCGCAGGCTTTCCAGCGCTTCGTTGGTCGGCGTCTTGTCGTAGCCGGCGTGCTCCAGGGTGCTGCCCACCAGGATATGACCGTCGCGGCGCGGAATCGCGTAGCGCCCCTTGGCCAGTACCATACTCGGCAAGAAGTCGTCAGCGCATTTGAACAGGATCATCTGACCCTTGACCGGCTCCACTGGCAATTCGAAGCCCAGTGGTCGCAGCAGGTCGCCACTCCAGGCACCAGCCGTCAGCACCACCTCGTCGGCAGCGATGACGCCTTCGACAGTCTCCACGCCAGCGATGCGCTCGCCTTCGCGGACAAACCCGGTAATTGCGCAATGCTCCTTCAGGGTGACATTCGGCAGCGCCTCCAACGCCGCCTTGAGCGACTTGAGCAAGCGCGGGTTACGTACATTGGCAACTCCGGCCATGTATACCGCGCTATCGAAGCCCGGGCCCAGCACCGGCACCGCAGCGTAGGCCTCGGATACCGCCACCTTGCTCAATGGCCGCCCTTCCCTTTCAGCCCAGGCCAACGCCTGGGCTTCGTCATCCAGATCCAGCCAGTACAGGCCGGTCACATGCACCTGCGGGTCAATGCCGGTCGTCGCATGCAGGCGCTCGCCAAGCTGTGGGTAGAAATCCTGGGACCAATGCGCCAGGGCGGTGACCGCCGGGCTGTAGCGCCACGGGTAGAGGGGCGAGACGATACCGCCGCCGGCCCAGGACGACTCACCGCCCAGTGCCCCCTTGTCGCAGACGATCACCTGATCGACCTCTGCGGCCAGATTGAACGCCGTCAGCAGGCCAATCACGCCGCCACCCACAATCACTACTTGCTTGGTCATCTATCGATCCAGTACCCGAAATGAAACCGCTGCGTCACGGGGACGCCATGAAGGCCTTCAACCGCCCCAGCAACCTTTGCCGGCGCTCTGGCCGCTACCGGGATTGCTGCGCACGCCACGGTGATCGAGTTCGAAATCGCCGCAGGCGTCGAAGACCATCACGCCACCCGGGCGCCGGATGGCGCTCAGCAGGTAGCTGTCGGCTTCGCGCCGGGCATGCAGGCTGTAATGGGCGTTTCCGTCCGGTAGCGGGACGACCGACGTGTCGGAGTCGGAATAGCGACCGGTACGGGAATGGTGCTGCTCCAGGTGCTGCGCGCTTTCGTACAGGATCCCGGCTATTTCCGTGCGCGCGGCCTTGCGGACCATTTCGCTGTAGCTGGGGTAGGCAATGCCCGCCAGCATGCCGACCAGCGCGACGACAATCAACACTTCGATCAGGCTCAAACCACTCTGTGTGCGCTGCATCAAGACTCCCGGTATATCTGGCGCCACAAGACACGGCGGGCTGGGCCGTGCTCAGGCAAGAGGGGTACGGCCACCACGCTTTCCAGCGCGACCCGGGCCTGGCGCTGCTCGGTAATGACAGAGATACGGAACAGGGTGACCGACACCTTGTTCGGTATGCCAAAGGCGCAGTCGCTTCGGCCCAGGTTCTGGATCAGATAACGCCCCGCCGCGGCCTGCTGCCAACCTGTCGCCGTTTCCGAAGGCGGAAGGCAATCGCTGCATGGTTCCGGGACGGCGCCCGACAAACGGGCCTCCGCTGTCCGCAAGAGATTTTCTGCAGCCTCGAGCGCCTGCATCGACGCCAGCAGATTGCTCGCCATACGGGTCTGCTGGGTGCTCGACTGCATGGCGAGCAACCCCAGCATCCCCAACAACAGCAGAAGAACCATGCACAGGAGCAATACGGTACCGCGCTGGTGGCCGGCGCTCATCCTGGCAGCCCGTTGCGCAGGACAACGGTCAGTTCGTAGGTCTGCGGCCGAACCCGCTGCGTGGAGTCGCCGAAGGTCAAACTGAGCTTCATCCGGTCATCATCCCGGCGAACCTCGAAGCGGTTGACGTTCTCGACCAGGACCGCGTTGGTGCTTCCGTTGCCAAGCATCAGGCGCTCGCCGTCGAGCCGGTAGACATGTCGGCGGATCGGTACGATGAACGCGCCGTCGCTCGGGAGGGCGTGCCCTTTGACGACATTTGCCTGGGTTCGACAGTCGGTGATCAGCGTCCAGTCGGGATCACCCGCCAGCTCCCCCGACTGCGCGCTGATCAACGTGAGACTGCGCAAGTTACCGTCCCCCGCCACATCGAGCCTGACGGGCTGAGCGAACGATCCCGCCGTCGCTGCATCGGGAAAGGTCATGGCATCCCGCCGCAAGCAACCGAACATGCCGGCCATGCGGATATCACCCGCCAGTCGCTGCAAGGCGAAGCGCGCATCTTCCTGCAGCCGCGCATTCACCTCCTGTACTCCCCAACTGTGCAGCGCACCGATGAATACCTTGCTGCCGGCCAGCAACAACAGCAAGCCGAGGCTCATGGCGAGCAGTACCTCGACCAGACTGAAGCCCGCTACCGATCTCATTGCGAGCCTCCAAGTTCGACGGAGCGCTCACCCCCACTGCCGCGCTCATCGCTCCAGCTCACTTCAACCCAGGCATAGGCGCCATCCTGGCGGAAGTCGCCACGTCCCGAGGTACCGGCAAACGCTTCTGCCTGCCGACGAAACTCGGCCTGATCACCGCCATCAACACCCCGGGTCGACTGTGCTCGCTCCAGCATGCCTTGGGCGATGAAAGCTGCCTGGCTGGCCATTCGTGCGCTGTCCGTACCCTGTACCGAGCGCAGTTGCAGACCCGCCGCCCCCAGCAGCCCAAGCGCCACCAGCACCTGGGCCACCATTACTTCGATCAGGGTCAGTCCCTGTTGTCGCTTCCTTGCCATATTCGCCTCCTGCGAAGTTTCCCCGGCAAATTGCCTACCCGGCTGACTCGACGCCAGTCAGTCCATCGGTGGAACCTAAGCGAAGCACTTCCATGGAGGGAACGCACGATGAGGCAACAGGGAGTAACACTGATCCAGATGCTGTTCGCAGTCGGCCTGCTGGCCTTGCTGACACAGCTGGGGACATCGGCCTACAGCAAAATGAGCCACGACCTTCGGCAGCAGGCATTTGCCGAAGGCCTGGCCCAAGCCCTGAGGGCCGCGCGCGGCGAGGCGTTGCTGCGCAACCGGGTGGTCGTGCTGCATGCTTTGGAGGGTGACTGGAGCAACGGCTGGCAGATGCTGCTGGAGCAGGACGAAGCGCCGTTGTTACGAGAGTTTTCGGCCAGCGGCGGGATACGGGTGGTTGGAAATCAACCGGTGGCAAGAAGAGTGCGGTTCAGCGGGCTGGGAGCGCCACTGCGAGAGAGAGGGGCTTTCCTGTCCGGGACCCTGGAAATCTGTGGGGAGCCCGGGCAGGAAAATCTGTATCAGGTCGTGCTGTCACCCAGCGGGCGGGTGCGGCTGGTCCATGCGCCGCCCCTAAGGCCCCTGTGCCCCAGGGAAATCAGCTGACGGTACGCACCCGCAGTTCCTTGGGCATGGAAAAGGTAACGTTCTCCTCACGGCCATCCAGCTCTTCTGCGCCGCTGGCACCCCAGTCGCGCAGTTGCTGGATTACACCCCGCACCAGCACTTCCGGCGCCGAAGCACCAGCAGTAATGCCGACCCGCTCGACACCCTCGAACCAGGCCTGCCGCAGGTCTTCGGCACCGTCGATCAGGTAGGCCGGGGTGGACATGCGCTCTGCCAGCTCGCGCAGGCGGTTGGAGTTGGAACTGTTCGGGCTGCCGACCACCAGGACCACGTCGCACTCGTCAGCCAGTTGCTTGACCGCGTCCTGGCGGTTCTGGGTGGCATAACAGATGTCGTCCTTGCGCGGCCCGCCGATACTCGGGAAGCGCGCGCGCAGTGCATCGATGACCCGGCTGGTGTCGTCCATCGACAAGGTGGTCTGGGTGACGAACGCCAGCCTCTCGGGGTTGCGCACCTCAAGCCTGGCCACATCGCTCTCGTCTTCGACCAGATAGATGGAGCCACCATTGCTGTTGTCGTACTGACCCATCGTACCTTCGACTTCAGGGTGACCGGCGTGGCCAATCAGGATGCATTCCTTGCCATCGCGGCTGTAGCGAGCGACTTCGATATGCACCTTGGTCACCAGCGGACAGGTAGCATCGAACACCTTCAGACCACGACCTGCGGCTTCCTGGCGTACGGCCTGGGAGACACCGTGGGCACTGAAGATGACGATGACATCATCCGGGACCTGGTCCAGCTCCTCGACGAAGATGGCGCCGCGGGCGCGCAAGTCTTCGACGACGAACTTGTTGTGTACCACTTCGTGGCGGACGTAGATCGGCGGCCCGAAGACCTCCAGCGCCCGGTTGACGATTTCGATCGCCCGGTCCACGCCGGCACAGAAGCCACGGGGGTTGGCGAGTTTGATCTGCATGAGGAACTCCCGGCTCAGAGAGCCTTTACCTCGAGGATTTCCACCTCGAAGCTCAGGGTCTTGCCAGCCAGCGGATGGTTGAAGTCGACGGTCACCTGGCCGTCGTCAAACGCTTTCACCACACCTGGCAGTTCGGCGTTGGCGGCATCGTTGAAGATGACCAGCAGGCCTTCGGACAGCTCCATGTCCTGGAACTGCGAGCGCGGCATGATCTGCACGTTCTGCGGGTTGGGCTGGCCGAAGGCGTTCTCCGGCAAGACGGTGACGTTACGCTTGTCGCCCGCCTTGAAACCGAAGATCGCTGCCTCGAAGCCGGGCAGCAGGTTGCCGTCACCGACCTTGAATACCGCCGGGGCCTTGTCGAAAGTGCTGTCGACGGTATCGCCGTTTTCCAGATGCAGGGCGAAGTGCAGGGTGACTTCGGTGTTCTGGCCGATACGGATGTCACTCATGGACAGGTTCTCCGGACTTTTTGCTCTTGAACATATCCAGCGCCAGCATCACCGCACCAACGGAGATGGCGCTGTCGGCCAGGTTGAAGGCCGGGAAATACCAGCGGTTCTGCCAGTGGACGAGGATGAAGTCGATCACATGGCCAAGCACGATGCGATCGTACAGGTTGCCCAGGGCGCCACCGAGGACCAGGGCCAGCGCAACCGCCAGCCAGGTTTCGTCGCGTCCCAGGCGCTTGAGCCAGACCACCAGCACCGCGCTGACCACCACGGCGATCAGGGCGAACAGCCAACGCTGCCAGCCGGAGCTGTCAGCCAGGAAGCTGAAGGCAGCACCGGTGTTGTAGGCCAGGGTCCAGCTGAAGTAGTCGGGAATGACCACGATCTGCTGGTACAGGCTCAGCGAACCCTCGAAATGAAACTTGCTGGCCTGGTCCAGGACCAGTACCAGCACGCTCAGCCAGAGCCAGGCGAGGCGTCCGAAACGCCCCGCAGACACATTAGGCATAGTGGCGTACCTCGCCGGTGCCGCTGATGTTGTCTACGCAACGCCCGCAGATTTCCGGATGCTCCGGGTTGACCCCGACGTCCGGACGGAAGTGCCAGCAACGACCACACTTCACATAGCCCGACTTGACCACTTTCAGCTTGAGGCCGGCGACTTCGGTTACCACGGCGTCGGCAGGCGCGTCGACGAACGGCGCGACGCTGGCGGCGGAGGTGATCAGGACGAAGCGCAGTTCGTTGCCCAGCTTGCTCAGGTCAGTGCTCAACGCATCGTCGGCGAACAGGGTCACTTCAGCCTGCAGGTTGCCACCGATGGCCTTGGCCGAACGCTGGTTCTCCAGTTCCTTGTTGACCGCAGTTTTCACGGCCATCACGCGATCCCAGTAGGCGCGATCCAGCTCGGTGCCTTCCGGCAGTTCGGTCAGCCCCTGGTACCAGGTGTTGAGCATGACCGACTCGTTGCGCTCACCCGGCAGGTACTGCCACAGCTCGTCTGCGGTGAACGACAGGATCGGCGCGATCCAGCGCACCAGCGCTTCGGCGATGTGATACAGCGCGGTCTGGCAGGAACGACGGGCGACGCTGTTGGCGCCGGTGGTGTACTGGCGATCCTTGATGATGTCCAGGTAGAAGCCACCCAGCTCCTGCACGCAGAAGTTGTGGATCTTCGAGTAGACGTTCCAGAAACGGTATTCGCCGTAGTGCTCTTCCAGCTCGCGCTGCAGCAGCAGGGTACGGTCGACAGCCCAGCGGTCCAGGGCCAGCATGTCTTCGGCCGGCAGCAGGTCGCGGGCCGGATCGAAGCCGGACAGGTTGGAAAGGAGGAAACGCGCGGTGTTGCGGATGCGGCGATAGGCATCGGCGCTGCGCTGGAGAATCTGGTCGGAAACGGCCATCTCGCCGGAGTAGTCGGTGGCGGAGACCCACAGGCGCATGATGTCGGCACCCAGGGTGTCGTTGACCTTCTGCGGCTCGATGGTGTTGCCCAGCGACTTGGACATCTTGCGGCCGTTTTCGTCGACGGTGAAGCCGTGGGTCAGCAGTTCGCGGTATGGCGCGTGGTTGTCGATGGCGCAACCGGTCAGCAACGACGAGTGGAACCAGCCGCGGTGCTGGTCGGAACCTTCCAGGTACAGGTCGGCACGCGGGCCGGTTTCGTGGCCGATGTTGTGCGAGCCGCGCAGCACGTGCCAGTGAGTGGTACCGGAATCGAACCAGACGTCGAGGGTGTCGGAGATCTTGTCGTACTGGCCGGCTTCGTCACCGAGCAGTTCGGCGGCGTCCATCTTGAACCAGGCTTCGATACCTTCCTGTTCGACGCGCTTGGCCACCTCCTCCATCAGCTCGACGGTGCGCGGATGCAGCTCGCCGGTCTGCTTGTCGAGGAAGAACGGGATCGGTACGCCCCAGTTGCGCTGGCGGGAAATGCACCAGTCAGGACGGTTGGCGATCATCGAGTGCAGGCGCGCCTGACCCCAGGCCGGGACGAACTTGGTGTCCTCGATGGCTTTCAGTGCGCGCTCGCGCAGGGTGTCGCCATTATCCGGCTGCTTGTCCATACCGACGAACCACTGCGCGGTGGCACGGTAGATCAGCGGGGTCTTGTGACGCCAGCAGTGCATGTAGCTGTGGCTGATGGTGTCGGTGAACATCAGCGCGCCGACTTCGCTCAGCTTCTCGACGATGTGCGGGTTGGCTTTCCAGATGAACTGGCCGCCGAAGAACTCCAGCGAGTCGACGTAGACACCGTTGCTCTGCACCGGGGTCAGGATGTCGTCATTGACCATGCCGTAGCGTTTGCAAGTGACGAAGTCGTCTTCACCGTAGGCTGGGGCGGAGTGGACCACGCCGGTACCGGCGCCCAGTTCGACGTAGTCGGCCAGGTAGACTGGCGACAGGCGGTCGTACAGCGGGTGACGGAAGTTGATCAGCTCCAGGGCCGAGCCCGGCGCGGTGGCGATCACCGAACCTTCCAGCGAGAAGCGCTGCAGGCAGGATTCGACCAGTTCTTCGGCAAGGATCAGCAGTTTGTCGCCGACATCAACCAGGGCGTAGGTGAATTCCGGATGGATGTTCAGCGCCTGGTTGGCCGGGATGGTCCACGGGGTGGTGGTCCAGATCACGATCGAGGCCGGCTTGGCCAGGGAAGACAGGCCGAACGCGGCGGCCAGTTTGTCTTCATCGACGGCTTTGAAGGCGACATCGATGGTCTGGGATTTCTTGTCGGCGTATTCGACTTCAGCCTCGGCCAGGGCCGATCCGCAATCGAAACACCAGTTCACCGGCTTCAGGCCCTTGAACACGAAACCGTGCTTGACCATCTCGGCTAGGGCGCGGATTTCGCCGGCTTCGTTGGCGAAGTCCATGGTCTTGTACGGATTGTCCCAGTCACCCAGCACACCCAGGCGGATAAACTCGGCCTTTTGCCCTTCGATCTGCTCGGCGGCGTAGGCGCGGCACAGCTCGCGGGTCTTGTCGGCGGTCAGGTGCTTGCCGTGGGTCACTTCGACCTTGTGCTCGATCGGCAGGCCGTGGCAGTCCCAGCCCGGCACATACGGCGCGTCGAAGCCCGACAGGGTCTTCGAGCGAATGATCATGTCCTTGAGGATCTTGTTGAGCGCGTGACCGATGTGAATCTTGCCGTTGGCATAGGGAGGACCGTCGTGCAGGACGAACTTCGGACGATCCTTGCCAATTTCACGCAATTTCCGGTACAGGCCAATACTGTCCCAGCGCTGCAGGATCTGCGGTTCGCGCTGTGGCAGGCCGGCCTTCATCGGGAAGGCGGTGTCCGGAAGGTTTAGCGTGGCTTTATAGTCGGTCATTTCAGGCTCTTGGTTAGCGGTTGAGCGTGCCAATGGGCACGTGCGGCGGCGATATCCGCATCGATCGCCGACTTGAGCGCCTCCAGGGAGGCGAAGCGCTGCTCTTCGCGCAGCTTGTGGTGGAATTCCACGGTCAGGCGCCGGCCATAGAGATCACCGGCGAAATCCAGCAAATGTACTTCCAGGTGGGCACTACCGTCGCCGGCAACGGTGGGACGCACGCCAATGTTGGCGACGCCCGGCCACACCTTGCCGTCGATTTCCGCGCTGACCAGATAAACCCCGGTCAGCGGCACGCGACGGCGCTTGAGTTGCACGTTGGCGGTGGGTGTACCCAACTGCCGGGCCAGTTTCTGGCCATGCAGGACCCGTCCCCGGATACGGAACGGCCGGCCAAGCAGGCGCTCGGCGAGGACGAAATCCGCCGCGGCCAGGGCATCGCGAACCTGTGTGCTGCTGACCCGCAGCCCATCGAGTTCGACCGTCTGTGCCGCTTCGACGCTAAAACCGTGGCGTTGGCCGGCGTTCTGCAGGAAGGCGAAGTCGCCCAGACGATCGCAGCCGAAGCGGAAGTCGTCACCGACTTCGAGATGCTTAACCCCGAGGCCGTCGACCAGGATGGTTTCGACGAACTCATCGGCGCTGAGCTTGCTCAGGCGCTGGTTGAAGGCCAGGCACAGGACACGGTCGACACCTTCGGCGGCCAGCAGGGCCACCTTGTCGCGCAGACGGGCCAGACGGGCCGGGGCGGTTTCCGGAGCGAAGTATTCTCGCGGCTGCGGCTCGAAAATCACCACGCAGCTGGGTACGCCCAGCTCCACCGCTCGCTCACGCAGACGGGCCAGGATAGCCTGGTGACCGCGGTGAACTCCGTCGAAGTTGCCGATAGTTGCAACGCAGCCCCGATGCCGGGGGCGAAGGTTTTGAAGGCCTCGAACCAGCTGCATAACGCGCTTCTTGCTCATAAAGTGGTCGATTATAACCACACCCGGGCGCTGACGACAGGCAACAGCGCGTTGCCAGCACGCCGATTTCACAAAACCGACGTCTGACTCGCGCCGCCTGTCAGTGCAGCGCCTTGCGGGCGAAGTCCCGGGGGCGGAAGCCGAAAACGAACAGGCTGCCGAAATAGGTCACGATGCCGGCGGCGATCAACGCACCGAGGCGCAGGAAACGCATCAGCATCTCCCCTTCCGCCCATGGCGGCATGAAGTGCATGCCGGCCAGCAGTACGGCGGACATCAGCAATACCGCGATCACCAACTTGAACAGGAAGACGGCCCAGCCGGGCTGCGGCTCGAACAGACGCTGCTGGCGCAGCTTCCAGTACAAAAGCCCGGCATTGAGGCACGCTCCGACGCTGATCGCCAAGGCCAGGCCGGCATGTTGCAGCGGACCGATGAAGACCAGGTTGAGCAATTGGGTCGAGACCAGGGTGAAGATGGCGATCTTCACGGGAGTACGGATGTTCTGCTGAGCATAGAAGCCTGGTGCCAGCACCTTGATCATGATGATGCCGAGGAGACCCACCGAGTAGGCGATCAGCGCGCGCTGGGTCATCAGTGCATCGAAAGCGCTGAACTTTCCGTACTGGAACAGAGCGACCGTAAGGGGCTCGGCGAGTATCGCCAGGGCCAGGGAACAGGGCAGGACCAACAGGAAGCACAGGCGCAAGCCCCAGTCGAGGATCTGCGAATACTGCTGGCGATCCTTGTTGGCGTAGGTCTTGGCCAGCGTCGGCAGGAGAATGGTACCCAGGGCCACACCGAGGACGCCTGACGGCAGTTCCATCAGGCGGTCGGCATAATACATCCAGGACACCGAGCCTGCGACCAGGAATGACGCGAAGATGGTGTTGATGATCAGCGATATCTGACTTACGGAAACCCCGAGGATCGCTGGCAGCATCTGTTTCAGCACACGCCAGACACCGGTATCTCGCAGGTTGAGCCGCGGCAGAACGAGCATGCCGATCTTCTTCAGATGTGGAAGTTGGTAGAGCAATTGCAGCAGGCCGCCAGCCAACACTGCCCAACCGAGGGCCATGACCGGGGGATCGAAATAGGGCGTGAGGAATAGCGCGAAGAAGATCATCGCGACGTTGAGCAGGGTCGGCACGAAGGCCGGGACAGAGAACCGGTTCCAGGTATTGAGGATCGCGCCGGCAAGGGATGACAGCGAGATAAGCAATATATAAGGAAAGGTCACACGCAGCAGATCGGTGGTCAGCTGGAATTTTTCTGCGTCGTCGACGAAGCCCGGCGCAGTAGCCCAGACGATCCAGGGCGCGGCCAGCACGCCTAGCGTGGTGACCAGGGCAAGGATCAGCGTGAGCAGCCCGGATACGTAGGCAATGAAGGTACGGGTGGCTTCCTCACCCTGCTGGGTCTTGTACTCGGCGAGAATCGGTACGAATGCCTGGGAAAATGCCCCTTCGGCAAAGATTCGACGCAGCAGGTTGGGCAGCTTGAAGGCGATGAAGAAGGCGTCTGTGGCCACGCCGGCGCCGAAGATCCGCGCCAGGATAGTATCGCGGACAAAGCCCAGCACCCGCGAAACCATGGTGATGGAACTGACCGCGGCCAGGGATTTGAGGAGATTCATCGAAAGTTTTTCACGCCGTTGGATGAAGTGCAGGCCGAATGTCATTCGGATATGCAATAATGCGCGCCGCGCAAAACAGGCAGCGCAAAAGCTCCCGAGTTTACAGGTCGTGCACCAGAAGGGAATCATCCCGATGGAGAATGACCACCGAGCGGATCCCCGTTCGTGGCCTTGACAAGCAGTCAACTCATCGGCATGATTCGCGGCCTATTTTGTTTGCTATTTACCAAGTCTTTCGAGGAGCTCGACGGTGGCCAACTCACCTTCCGCCAAAAAACGTGCAAAACAGGCTGAGAAGCGTCGCAGCCACAACGCCAGCCTGCGTTCCATGGTTCGTACCTACATCAAGAATGTAGTTAAAGCCATCGACGCAAAAGACGCCGAAAAAGCGCAAGCTGCTTACATCCTGGCTGTGCCTGTAATCGACCGTATGGCCGACAAGGGCATCATCCACAAGAACAAGGCTGCTCGCCATAAAGGCCGTCTGAATGGCCACATCAAGGCGCTGAAAGCTGCTGCCTAAGCGACAAGCTTGTTAAAAAACCGACCTTAGGGTCGGTTTTTTATTGCCTGCGATTTGCTGTAACGCGATTAAGCAACAGGCCCGGACGACTGCTCGCCCGGGCCTGCTCGTTCATTTACCGATCGGAATTTTCGGCGCCCACTGCAGCCACTCATCTTCAGCCTTGTCGAACAAGGCGAAGGTCTGCTGTGGCAAGGCAGGCTTGCCCATTTGCTCTGCGTCCGGAGTAGCGAAGGCAATACCACCCTGAATCAGGGTTTCCAGGGACTCGGTACGAATCGTTGCACCCTTGATAAGCCCAAACTCAAAGCCGAATCCACTACTGTTCCAGAAACGGCTGCCGCCGCGCACCAAAGCTGCGTAACGCGGCTCGATCAGAATATGGATCAATACACGATCTGCGGTTTGCCCCAACTCGAAGCCGGTCACCTTGCCCACAGGGATTTCCCGATAGGTCACTGGCACTCCCGGCTTGATCGAGCCCCGGCGCGGCGCACTCAATACCAACGCCAGGCCCTCCTCGGGACCAAGGACTTCCGGCGCTTCCGGCAAGGCCGTGAAATCACGCTGCGGCCCCTGGTTCTTCGCAGCCGGTTGAACCTCCAGGTATTGACCGGTAACTAGGGTCGCCAGGTTTTCGGTCTTGACGATACCCAGGGCCGGCTTGACCACCCAGAACCGCGTTCCGACTCTCGCGATGCGCTCCGGCACCTCGGTAATACGCGCCTTGAGCAGAACGAATTGCAAATCGGCACTCAGATCGACCGCCTCGATCTTGCCAACATCCAGCCCCTTGAAACGAATGGGCGTGCCCACCTTCAAGCCATCGGCATCTGCCACCTTGATGGTGATCGGAATGCCCGAGAGGTTCGCGGCCTCCTGGTTCTCATTCAATCGGAAGGTCGGGATACGGCGCTTGAGCGGAACGTTGGGCGTCGGCGTATCGAAGGAAATTCCGCCTGCCATCAGGCTCTGCAGGGACTCGCTCTTGATCTGAATACCGGAAAGGCCGCCAGTAAGGGTGATGCCACTGGCATTCCAGAAGCGCGTCGAACCGTTGACCAACCCGGCATACTCCGGCTCGATATGCACCCCGATCAGTAGCCGTTTCTGATGTTTGCGAGAGAACTGATAACTCTGCACAGTACCAACCTTCACCTGACGGTAGAGAATCGGACTACCGACCTCAAGCGATCCGAGGTTTTCACTGAACAGCACCAGGTGCAGCCCCGGTGCCTTCAGGTCGAGAGGCGGCGCCTTGGCCCGGGCCTCGAACTCCCGCTGCGGTGACTCGCCCTTGTCTCCAGGCCGAACAGCGATGTAATTGCCTTTCACCAAGGCTTCCAGCCCGGTTATGCCGGCGAGAGAAATCGACGGCTTGACCACCCAGAACTGAGTTCCTTGCACCAGATAGTCTTCCGCCAGTGGGTCGAGGGTCAGCTCCGCCATGGCACTGTTCAGATCAGACTCAACCTTCAGGGTTTTCAGCGTACCAACCTGGATACCCTTGTACATCACCGGAGTACGGCCGGCCTGCAGGCCTTCGAAATCGCTCAGTTTGACCTTTACCCGGATACCGGCCTGCGCTGCGTCAAAGTCTTCGTACAGGCGGAACGGCAAACCCGGATCCGTGGGCGGGCTGTCCTTGCGGTGCTCCGGGGTAGCGAAGGCGATGCCACCGGCAACGATACTGGACAACGACTCACTGCGGATCTTCACCCCGGACAAGCTGGCGTCCACACTGACGCCGCTGGCGTTCCAGAACCGCGTGTGCTTACGCACCAGAGACGCGTAGGCGGGCTCGATGAACACCTTGATTTCGACAGTGCCCTGGTCTTCTGCGAGGCGATAGCTTTTGACCCGGCCGACCTGGATCTGCTTGTAGAACACTGGGCTGTCGCGATTGAGCGAGCCCAGGCGGTCAGCCTTGAGCGTCAGATGCAGGCCGGGTTCGCTGTCGGACAGCGGCGGAGCCTCAGGCAGAGCGACAAACTGCTTGGTGGGTTCGCCATCACCCGGACTGACTGCGATGTAGTTGCCTGACACCAAGGTTTCGAGGCCAGTGATACCTGCAAGGGTCACGCTAGGCTTCACCAACCAGAAACGGGTATTGGTCAGCAGGTGGGGCTCCGCTGCGGGATTCATCTCGATAGTGGCAACCACTCCGGCATCGCTGCCCTTGGCATCCAGCACCAGACTCTTGACCTTGCCGACGGGCATGCCTTTGTAGACCACCTCAGTCTTGTTGGCGACGATGCCCTCCCCACTATGGAAGTGGACTTCGATGTTTACTCCCGATTGCCGATAGGCCTGCCAGCCGAGCCAACCGCCAATAACCAGGGCTATCAGAGGCAAAATCCAGATGGCCGACCAGTTCGAGGCCGGGCGGGTTCTAGCCGTAGGCAAATCATCACTCATGGTCGTCGTCCGACTCCGTGTTATCCCAGATCAGTCGGGGATCAAAAGTTACTGCAGCAAGCATCGTCAGGATCACCACACTGGCGAAAGCTACTGCGCCCAGATTGGCTTCGACGCTGGCGATGCGTCCGAAATTCACTACCGCCACCAGGATGGCAATGACAAAGATATCGAGCATCGACCAGCGCCCAATGAACTCGATAAATCGGTACATCAGAATGCGCTGGCGGGCAGATAGAGGTTGATGGCGCTGTACCGAATAAAGCAGCAGGGCGATACCAACCAGCTTGAAGGTCGGCACCAGAATACTGGCGATGAAGACCACAGCAGCGATAGGCAACATACCGTGCTTCATCAAGGTGATTACGCCAGACATGATGGTGTCCGGACTGCCCTGGCCAAGTGTGCTGACGGTCATGATTGGCAGCAGGTTCGCAGGGATATAGAGGATCGCAGCGGTAATCAGCAGAGCCCAGGTACGCACCAGGCTGTTGGGGCGACGGGCGTGCACAACGGCACCACAACGGGTACAGACCTGCGAGTGGGTATCAGGCTCTTGACGATTGAGCTCATGACACTCGCAACAGATAAGGATTCCGGCATCAATCGCCCGCATGCAGGTCTTCTCCAGACAACGCCACCCAGATCTGGTGTGGCGACATGACTACCTCCAGCCAGATCTGGACCAACAAAAGACTGATAAAGCACAGCAACCCAAGGCCCAGGCTCAGTTCAGCCAGATCTACCAACTTCACGATGGCCACCAGTACGCCCATGAAGTAGACCTCGAGCATGCCCCAGTCGCGCAAGTGGTGATAAATACGGTAGAGCAGCAACCCGTAACCTCTGCCGACATTCCAGCGGATGCTCAATAGCACCGCCAGCTGGCACAGCAATTTGAGCAATGGGATCGCCATACTGCAGAGAAACACCACCACAGCGATGCCACGCATACCTGAGTCATACAGGCCTAATACACCGCTCCAAACTGTGTCGTCCGCGCTCTGGCCCAGTAGGTGGAGCTGCATGATCGGCAGGAAGTTTGCTGGGACATAGAGCATCAAAGCGGCCAGAACCAAAGCCAGGCTGCGATCAATCACATTATGACGATGCGCGTATAGCTCATATCCACAGCGAGGGCATTGAGCTTTTTCATCCTGCTTGAGCATCGGCTTGCGCATCAGCAGATCGCACTCGTGACACGCCACAAGCTCGTTCAGCGGTAGATTCGCAAGCGCCCGGGAAGCGGTGGGTTCGGACATAGGAAAATTCTGAATGACGGCGTCGGGGTCTATTCTAGTGCGCTTGCTCAAATTTGTGGGAGCAGGAGCGAAAAGCTGAAATCAGGATGCGAAGTGGTTTAGTCGATGAAGACCGAACGTAAAGACAAAACCCCTACCTGCTT
>DQAA01000564.1 GCA_003523465.1 Pseudomonas sp. | reverse complement strand
AGAGGTCGACAGTGCGCGCGGCTGGGCGTGCAGGACGCTACCGGCATAGCACAGCCGGCTCGGGCCTTCGCGACGCAGGGTGTGCGCATCGATGCGCGCGACCTGCGGCGTGATGTCGGCGCGGAAGCCCATCTGCCGGCCGGATTGTGGATCGACCACCTTGAAGGTCCGCAGGTCCAGGTCCTGACCGGCACCGGTGAGCAGCGATTCCAGGTACTCAATATGGGGAGTCACGACGAACTCGTAACCCCAGCTCTGGAACAGATCCAACACCTGACGACGCGCGATCTCGATGCGTGTCGCTTCAGGTGGCAGTACTTCTTCGATGCCATCTGGCAGCAGCCAGCGGTCTACCGTTGCCATTACGCCATTTCCCCTGTGGTCCGGGCGGCCAGCCCGCGGGCCCAGCCGTGAGTGAAGCAGGCCTCGGCAAATCACCCGCGCAGCGCCGATTCCAGCGTTGCCGCAGTGCCGATACCCTCGTGAATCCTGAGTCGCGCCGCTGATCGGAAGCGGAGTCGCACATTCGATCTCGCAGACGCAAAAAAGCCGGGAATTTCCCGGCTGCCGCATCATACACCCGTTGTCTTGCAGAAATCACCCCGCCAGACGCATTAGCCGCCCGACGGGGTGATTCGACATCAAGGTTTTGCTTTGTTCATGAAGCGGAAGAAGTCGCTGCTCGGGTCGAGGACCAGAACGTCGCTCTTGCTGCTGAAGCTTTCACGGTAGGCATTCAGGCTACGGTAGAACGCGTAGAAGTCCTGATCCTGGCCGTATGCCTTGGAGTAGATCGCTGCGGCCTGGGCATCACCGTCACCACGGGTCTCTTCAGACTCGCGATAGGCTTCTGCCAGCAGTACGCGGCGTTGACGATCGGCGTCGGCACGGATGCCTTCGGCCAGCTCGTTACCCTTGGCGCGGTGCTCGCGAGCTTCACGCTCACGCTCGGTGCTCATCCGGTCGAACACGCTGCGGTTCACTTCCTTCGGCAGGTCAATGGCCTTGACGCGAACGTCGACCACTTCGATGCCCAACTCACTCTCCGCCATTCGGTTCAGCGAGCCGGTGATGTCCGCCATCAGCGCATCGCGCTCGCCGGAAACCACTTCGTGCAGGGTGCGCTTACCGAACTGGTCACGCAGGCCGCTTTCCAGACGACGGGACAGACGCTCGTCGGCGATCTGCTTCATACCGGAAGTCGCGGTGTAGAAACGCTCGGCATCCTTCACCCGCCATTTGGCGTAGGCATCGACCATCACCGCTTTCTTCTCCAGGGTCAGGAACCGCTGGGTCGGAGCATCGAGGGTCATCAGCCGGGCGTCGAACTTGCGTACCTGGTTGACGTAAGGAATCTTCAACTGCAGGCCGGGCTGGACATCAGCCTGCACCACACGCCCGAATTGCAGGAGCACTGCGCGTTCGGTCTGGGCCACGATGTAGAAGCTGTTCCAGGCCACGATGGCCAGGACCACGCCGACAATCAGGGCGATCAGCGATTTATTGCTCATCAGCGGCTCTCCCTGGTGCGCACTTGCTGTTGTTGCTGTTGCAGATCCACGGCACGGGCGGCGTCATTGACCGAAGTCGCTGGCACGCTGCTCACCGGCGCGCTGGCGCTGCGGCTGCTGTCGACCATCTTGTCCAGCGGCAGATAGAGCAGGTTGTTCTGCCCGTCCTTGCCGGTGACGAGCACCTTGCTGGTGTTGCTGTAGACGGCCTGCATGGTGTCCAGGTACAGACGCTCGCGAGTGACCTCGGGAGCCTTGCGGTACTCGGCGACCAGCTTGGTGAAGCGGTCGGCCTCACCCTTGGCGCGGGAGACGACTTCGTCGCGGTAGCCGTTGGCGTCCTCGATGATGCGCTGGGCCTGACCACGGGCTTCCGGTACTACACCGTTGGCGTAGGACTCGGCCTGGTTGCGGGCACGCTGCTCGTCTTCGCGGGCGCGGATCACGTCATCGAAGGCTTCCTGCACTTCACGCGGGGCTGCCGCGCTCTGTACGTTGACCTGGGTGACGGTGATGCCGGTACGGTAGGTGTCGAGGAAACGTTGCAGACGCTCCTTGATCTCCACGGCCATCTGCTCACGACCTTCGGTCAGCACCTTGTCCATCGCGGTCGAGCCGACCACATGACGCAGGGCACTGTCGGTCGCGTGCTGCAGGCTGACTTCAGGCTGATCGACGTTCAGCACGAAATCCTGCAGGTTGCTGATCTTGTACTGCACGGTCAGCGGGACTTCGACGATGTTCTCGTCTTCGGTCAGCATCTGGCCCTGCTTGGTATACGCACGCTCACGCGTGACGTTTTCCATGTACTTGCGATCCATGGGGGGGAAGTAGATGTTCAGGCCCGGTCCTACGGTTTCGTAGTACTTGCCGAAGCGCAGCACGACGGCCTGCTCCTGCTCGTCCACGACGTAGACCGCGCTGTACAGCCAGATGGCCGCCAGTACGGCAAGACCAACGCCGAGCAGGCCAAAGCCGCCACCTTTGGGAAGGCTGTCACCGCCACCACGTTTCTTGCCACTGCCGAACATGCCGTTCAGGCTATCCTGCAGCTTGCGGAAGGCCTCGTCGAGATCCGGAGGGCCTTTCTTGTCGCCGCCGCCGCCACCACCGCCGCGACGCCCACCCCAGGGATCCTGATTGTTCGAGTTGCCACCCGGCTCATTCCAAGCCATAGCGCTCTCCATCTGATAAAGCAAAGACGCGCCAAACGGCGCGCCGTCCAATGCTACAGAATGCCTGTCACGGCTGCCTGACCGCGTCGTCAGGCTTTTATTGCAAAGTGTGTTGTTCGAGGAACTCGACCGGCTCCAGCCCTTCGCGCGCCACCAGGCGGTTGAAATCGGCCCGCGGCAAGCGCACGGCCAACAGACTGCTGCCTTCCTCGTCGTGTTCTTCGTTCTGCACGGCCCCCGCCGCGAAGAACTGCGCACGCAAACGCGCGTAGCGCTGTTCCAGGCGAAGGGTACCGACGAACAGGTCATTCCCCAGCAACTCGGCAATCGCCTGCCCCACCAATTCCAGACCGCGGCCTTCGCGGGCCGATACCCAGACCCGTTCCGGCTTGCCGTCGGCATTGCGCTGAATATGTGGCTCAATGCCTTCAAGCAGATCGAGTTTGTTATACACCTCGAGGATCGGCAAGCCTTCTGCACCGATCTCGCCCAGCACCGCCATCACCTGTTCGATCTGCGCCATGCGCTCGGGCTCGTGGGCGTCGATCACATGCAGCAGCAGGTCGGAGTTGCTCGACTCTTCGAGCGTAGCCCGAAAAGCCTCGACCAGCTTGTGCGGCAGGTGACGAATGAAGCCCACGGTGTCCGCCAGCACGATCGGCCCGATGTCGCTCAGTTCGAGACGGCGCAGGGTCGGGTCGAGAGTGGCGAAGAGCTGGTCGGCGGCATAGACATCGGACGAGGTCAGCGCGTTGAAGAGGGTCGATTTGCCGGCGTTGGTATAGCCCACCAGTGAAACCGAAGGTACATCGGCCCGCTTGCGTCCGCGCCGCGCCTGTTCGCGCTGGCTGCGCACCTTGTCCAGGCGCGCCTTGATCTGCCGCAGACGTACACGCAGCAGGCGGCGGTCGGTTTCGAGCTGGGTTTCACCCGGNNGTCCAGCCGCGAACCAGGCGCGTGCTCATGTGTTCGAGCTGGGCCAGTTCGACCTGCAGCTTGCCCTCGTGGGTCCGCGCGCGTTGGGCGAAGATGTCGAGGATCAGGCCGGTACGGTCGAGCACGCGACACTCGAAGACACGTTCGAGGTTGCGTTCCTGACTGGGCGTGAGGGTGTGATTGAAGATCACCAGGTCAGCCTCTTGGGCCTTGACCAGGTCGCGCAGCTCCTCGACCTTGCCGCTGCCAATCAGAAACTTGGCAGTGGGCTGGTGTCGGGCCACATTGGCGAGCGCAATGATATCGGCGCCGGCCGACAAGGCCAGCTCCTGGAACTCCTGCGGGTCTTCGCGCGCCTCAGGGCTCTGACCTTCCAGATGAACGAGGACGGCTCGTTCACCACCACCGTGGCGCTCAAAGAACAAAGCAGGCTCCTATCAGGCGTTACCTGGCTCAGCGTCGCCGTGTTCGGCATCAGCTGCGCTAGGCAGACGGATTGGACGGACCGGAACAACGGTCGAGATCGCGTGCTTGTAAACCATCTGGCTGACAGTGTTTTTCAGCAGGATGACGAACTGGTCGAAGGACTCGATGGTGCCTTGCAGCTTGATGCCGTTGACCAGATAGATCGAAACCCCGACTTTTTCTTTTCTCAAAGTATTCAAGTAAGGGTCTTGTAGCGAATGCCCTTTTGACATATGCCGCACTCCTGTAAGGATCAATAGTAAAAAAACAAAGAAACTGATGGCTCAAGCCGCCCCACCCCCAAGGATAGACGGCAATTGCGGGATTCAGCCCAATATGGAGACGGTCCCGAGGTATTTCAAGGTGCGAGACAGATTGTCGCAAGCCAGGCTGTCCAACCAATGGAGATCGGCCCAACTGCGCAACCAGGTAAATTGCCGCTTCGCCAACTGGCGGGTGGCAATGATGCCGCGCTCCTGCATTTCAACTGAAGTCAGCTTGCCATCAAGATGATCCCAGACCTGGCGATAACCAACTGCCCGTATAGACGGCAGTCCCGCGTGCAAGTCACTTCTCGCGCGCAGCAATCGGACCTCGTCAATGAAGCCCTGTTCCAGCATTTGCGTGAATCTTAGTGCAATTCGCTCATGCAGCACCTGTCGGTCCTGCGGGGCGATGGCCAGGCTGGCGACAGTATAGGGCAATTGCCCCTGCCCAGAAGGGTCAGTGCTATTACTTTGCTCAGCTTGACGCAAACGATGTGAAGTCATCGTTAAACCGCTCACCCGATACACCTCGAGCGCGCGGATCAGACGCTGCGGATCATTCGGATGGATGCGCGCCGCCGACACCGGATCAACTGCCGCCAGCTCGTCATGCAAGGCCTTCCAGCCTTGTTGCTGCGCCTGGGCTTCCAGCTCGGAACGAACCTGCGGATCCGCCGCCGGCATATCCGCCAGACCTTCCAGCAGCGCCTTGTAATACAGCATGGTGCCGCCCACCAGCAGCGGGATCTTGCCCCGCGCGGTGATATCGGCCATGGCTTCGAGGGCGTCGCGACGGAAGTCCGCTGCCGAATAGCTCTCGGCCGGGTCGAGGATATCGATGAGGCGATGGGGGTGCGCGGCGAGGATGTCCTTCGAGGGCTTGGCCGTACCGATATCCATGCCGCGATAGATCAACGCCGAGTCGACGCTGATCAACTCGCAGGGCAGCACTTTGGTGAGTTCGATGGCCAGGTCGGTCTTGCCCGCAGCAGTCGGGCCCATCAGGAAAATCGCCGGAGGTTTCGACAACGCCATTAATTCAACGACCGCGCAGGAACAGTTTGTCCAGGTCATCCAGGCCCATCTGGGTCCAGGTCGGACGACCGTGGTTGCATTGGCCGCTGCGCTCGGTGTTTTCCATATCGCGCAGCAGACCGTTCATTTCAGGGATGGCCAGACGTCGGTTGGCCCTCACTGCACCATGGCACGCCATGGTCCCGAGCAGTTCGTTCAGATGCGCCTGGATCCGGTCACTGGTGCCGTATTCCATCAGGTCGGCAAGCACGTCCTGCACCAGGCGATTGGCCTCGGCCTGCTTGAGCAGCGCCGGAATCTGCCGGATCGCCAAGCTTTCCGGGCCCAGGCGCTGCAATTCGAAGCCAAGACGCTGGAACCATTGCGCATGCTCTTCGGCGCAATCGGCCTCGCGCTGGCTCAACGCCAGGGACTCCGGCACCAGCAACGGCTGGCCGCTCAGGCCTTCGCTGGCCATAGCGATCTTCAGCCGTTCGTACATGATCCGTTCGTGAGCTGCGTGCATGTCCACCAGCACCAGGCCGTGGGCGTTTTCCGCAAGGATATAGATACCCTTCAGTTGCGCCAGTGCGTAGCCCAGCGGCGGAATGTCGCGCTCGCTTTCCGGCAACGGCGCCGGCTGTGCGTTGGCCAGCGGAGCATAGAACTCGCGATAGGCCTCGCGCGCTTCCTGGACAGGAACGGCAGCCGTCGGACGCGGCGTGTAGTTGTACTGGTAGCCAGCGCCGGCAGGGCTTGCCGATGGCGCGGCAACCGGCTGCTCCAGCACCGCAGCGGAAAGCCGCATCTCACCCTGGGGCCCGAACTCCCCGGCCTGCAAGCCGGTAGCCCGGATGATTTCCTCGGTCGCCGCCGGAGCCGCGACCTGATCGTCCGGCCGTACATCCGCCAGCGCCCGGTGCAGGGTGCCGTAGAGGAAATCGTGAACCATGCGTCCGTCACGGAAGCGCACTTCATGCTTGGTCGGGTGGACGTTGACATCGACCCCGGTCGGATCGAGTTCGAGGAACAGCACGAAGGTCGGGTGACGACCATTGAACAGCACATCGCGATAAGCCTGGCGCACCGCATGGGCGACCAGCTTGTCGCGCACCGCGCGGCCATTCACGAAGAAATACTGGAGGTCCGCCTGGCTGCGGGAGAACGTCGGCAACCCGACCCACCCCCACAAACGCAGGCCATTGCGTTCGATCTCGATCGGCAGCGCCTGCTCCAGGAAGCCCGGACCGCAGATCGCGCCGACACGCCGCGCCCGGGACATCTCGTCCGGCGCCTCATGCAGGCTGAGAATGCTCTTGCCGTTATGACGCAGGTGAAACCCGACATCGAACCGCGCCAGCGCCAGGCGCCGGATCACTTCCTGGAGGTGGTCGAACTCGGTCTTTTCGGTCTTGAGGAACTTGCGCCGCGCCGGTGTATTGAAGAACAGGTCGCGCACTTCAACCGAAGTCCCCACCGGGTGCGCCGCGGGCTGCACCCGCGGGGCCATGTCGCGGCCCTCGGTTTCCACCTGCCAGGCCTGCTGGGCGTCGCGGGTGCGCGAGGTCAGGGTAAGGCGCGCCACCGAACTGATCGAGGCCAGCGCTTCACCACGGAAACCCAGGCTCATCACCCGCTCCAGGTCCTCGAGATCGCGGATCTTGCTGGTGGCGTGACGGGCCAGGGCCAGCGGCAAGTCATCGGAGGCGATACCGCTACCGTCGTCGCGCACCTTGAGCAGCTTAACTCCGCCCTGCTCCACCTCCACATCGATGCGCCTGGCACCGGAGTCGAGGCTGTTTTCCAGCAGTTCCTTGATCACCGAAGCCGGCCGCTCGACCACCTCGCCGGCGGCGATCTGGTTGGCGAGGCGGGGGCTGAGCAGTTCGATGCGCGAGGCAGAACTCATGGTTGTCCCGCCAGGGTGGTGGCGGGGATATCGAGGTTCTGCCCGACTTTCAGTTCATCGCTTTTCAGGCTGTTGTTGCTGCGCAGGCTGGCCACGCTGACCTGATAGCGCACGGCAATCATCGCCAGGGTCTCGCCCGGACGCACCGTGTGCTCACGCGGCCCCTGGGCGATCTTGCCGTTGTCGCGCAGCCACGCGATATAAGTGCCTGGCGGCGGGTTTTGCTGGAAGAACTGCTTCACGCCGCTATGGATCGAGCGCGCCAGCGACTGCTGGTGGCTGGCCGTGGCCAGCTTGGCGGCCTCATTGGCGTTGGAGATGAAGCCCGTTTCTACCAGGATCGACGGGATGTCCGGCGATTTCAGCACCATGAACCCGGCCTGTTCCACCCGACGCTTGTGCAGCGACGTGACCCGGCCAATATTGCCGAGCACCTTTTGCCCGACGTTCAGGCTGGAGCTGAGCGAGGCGGTCATCGACAGGTCGAGCAGCACGCCGGCGAGCATGCGGTCCTTGTCATCGAGGCTGACGTTGCCGGCACCGCCGATCAGGTCGGAACGGTTTTCACTGTCCGCCAGCCAGCGTGCGGTCTCGGAAGTGGCGCCGCGATCGGACAAGGCGAACACCGAGGCACCGAAGGCGGCCTTGGACGGTGCGGCATCGGCGTGAATCGAGATGAACAGGTCGGCGCCCTTCTTGCGGGCGATCTCGGTGCGCTTGCGCAGCGGGATGAAGTAATCGCCAGTCCGGGTCAGCTCGGCGCGGAAGCCCTTCTCGGTGTTGATCTGGCGCTGCAGCTCCTTGGCGATCTGCAGGACGATGTCTTTCTCGTGCTGCCCGCGGGATCCCGAGGCGCCCGGGTCTTCGCCGCCGTGACCGGCGTCGATGGCGATAACGATATCGCGCTTGCCGTTCGGCACCGGCGTCAGCTTGATCGCCGGTTGCGCAGGCGTGACCGGCACTGCCGGAGCCGCCGGGGCAGTCGTGACAGGGGTCGGTGGAGGAGTCGTCGCGGCAATGGCGTCGGCTTCCTGGTCGTACAGGTCGACCACCAGGCGGTTGCCGTATTGGGCATTGGGGGCGAGGGTGAAGCTTTTCGGGGTGACGGCCTTGCTCAGGTCGATCACCACGCGCAGATCCGTCGGCGTACGTTGTGCCGAGCGCACTGCGGTGATCGGGGTGTTCGACGTGGAGGCAGTCAGCGGCGCACCCAGGGTGGCGCCATTGATATCGATGACCAGGCGATCCGGCGCGGTCAGGGTGAAGACGCTGTGCTCCACCGGGCCGGAGAGGTCGAAGACCAGTCGCGTGTTGTCCGGCGCGCGCCACAGACGCATGCTCTTGACCTGCGAGGCCGCGAAAGCCTCAACGGTCACTGCCGTAAGCAGCAGTCCTACGACGGCAACCAGTGCGCGAAAGCGCATACCTTTCCCCATTTCTATTTGAATTCCACGGCCAGAGCGGCACACCAGGCTTCACCGCGAGCACCTTGCGGCGACAGGCTCAACGACCGGCCGCCCGCCTGGGGGCTTATGGTAATGGTCAGGTCCGGCTTTGGCAAAATGCCCTCACCCTTGTCCGGCCACTCGAACAGACACAGCGCGTCACCCTCGAAATAGTCGCGAATCCCCATGAACTCCAGCTCTTCCGGATCGACCAAACGATAAAGGTCGAAGTGAAAGGCTCGGACTTCGCCAATCTCGTAGGGTTCCACAACTGTAAATGTAGGACTTTTCACCGCACCGGTATGACCAAGGCCGCGGATGATGCCGCGGGACAGGGTGGTTTTCCCCGCGCCGAGGTTACCTTCCAGAAAAATCACACCGTGGCCTTGGGTCACCTGGGCGACACGCGCACCGAAGTCGACCATGGCCTGCTCGTCGGCCAGAAACAGGGTTATGCCTGACACGCTGAATGCTCCTCCAACAACTGACGAATAGACGGGATCAGATCATGGGCCGCCAGCCCGCGCCCCTGATCGCCGAGACGCTCCCCCGCACAGGCATGCAGCCAGACACCCAGGCAGGCCGCATCCCAGGCGCTCATGTCCTGGGCCAGCAGCGCGCCGAACACCCC
>DQAA01000461.1:3575-3731 GCA_003523465.1 Pseudomonas sp. | reverse complement strand
CCGCGCCGAAGCCGGCCTAGCCCGTCCGCCGCTGTGGATCCGTGGTTACGAGGCCGACCCGCGCCTGATCCAGCCGGGCCGCAACAACGTCGAGCGTGCCGGCCTGAGCGACTGGGTGAAGATCTACCAGGGCGAAGTCGGTACTTTCGAGCCGCG
>DQAA01000461.1:0-3506 GCA_003523465.1 Pseudomonas sp. | reverse complement strand
CGCCAGGCCTGCCTCGGCTGGGAAGCGGCGGTCTTCACCGGCGCTCCCGACCTGGGCAAGCGCATGGGCATCCGCAGCCACAAGCAATACGCCTTCTGGAACGGCGCGCTGCCGTGCAAGCTGCTGCTGATCAAGGTGCAACCGGACCAGTTCGTCACTGGCGAGCGTCGCTCGGCCGAGCGCAACCCGGATGACGAGCGTCCGGTCGCCGTGGTGGCTGCCGAGCCGGCCCGTCTCAGCGAAGGCGGGCAGATGTTCGCCAACCGCCTGCAGAAAAACCTCAAGCAACTGGGCAAGTGGGCCAAGCGCGAGCACATCACCTGCTACCGCCTCTACGATGCCGACATGCCCGAGTACGCCCTGGCCATCGACCTCTACCAGGGGTGGGTGCATGTGCAGGAGTACGCCGCGCCCCGCTCGATCGATCCGGAAAAGGCCCAGGCCCGCCTGTTCGACGCCCTGGCCGCGATTCCCCAGGCACTGGGCGTCGATCAGAGCAAGGTGGTGGTCAAGCGCCGCGAGCGGCAGAGCGGCACCCGCCAGTACGAGCGGCAGAATACCCAAGGGCAGTTCCTCGAAGTCAGCGAGGGCGGGGTCAAGCTGCTGGTCAACCTGACCGATTACCTCGATACCGGCCTGTTCCTCGACCATCGCCCGATGCGCATGCGTATCCAGCGCGAGGCTGCCGGCAAGCGCTTCCTCAACCTGTTCTGCTACACCGCCACGGCCAGTGTCCACGCGGCCAAGGGCGGCGCGCGCAGCACCACCAGCGTCGACCTGTCGAAAACCTACCTGGACTGGGCACGGCGCAACCTCTCGCTGAACGGTTACTCCGACAAGAACCGTCTTGAGCAGGGCGACGTGATGGCCTGGCTGGAAAGCAATCGCGAGCAGTACGACCTGATCTTCATCGACCCGCCGACCTTCTCCAACTCCAAGCGCATGGAAGGGGTGTTCGACGTGCAGCGCGACCATGTGCAACTCCTCGACCTGGCGGTTGCACGCCTGGCCCCGGGCGGCGTGCTGTACTTCTCCAACAACTTCCGCAAGTTCCAGCTCGACGAAAACCTGCAGGAGCGTTACGCCATCGAGGAAATCAGCTCCACCACCCTGGACCCGGACTTTGCTCGCAACAGCAAGATCCACCGGGCCTGGCGCATCCAGGCGCGGTAACCGGGATGATGCATTCAGGGCTCTCGATGGCGTGGCTACTGGCTATTATTGAAGAGAGCCCTGAGTGCCGTTATCGGCTGGCATCGTGAGTGCATTTCCATGTCGAAGCCGAAGATGCTCGGTTTTATCAGCGAAGAAGTGTCCGCCTGGCTGGTGGCCTTCGTCGCGCTGGTGGTCGGTGGCCTGCTGACCGCCTTGCTGGCGTTCGCCGCCAACAAGCTCTATCAGCAGCAGTTGGCGCAGCGTTTCGAACTGCTCGCCACCGAGCGCTACAGCCGCATAGAAGAGCGCTTGCAAGACCAGGTGCAACGCCTGGATGGCCTGCGCCGGTTTTTCGTCTATGCCCAGGAAATCACCCGCGACGAGTTCGACGGCTATGTCGGCCCGTTGCTGCATCGCTCCCAGGCTTATTCCTGGGCACCGCGCATCACCGAACAGGAGCGGCCGGCCTTCGAGCGACGCATCCGCGAACAGATCCGGCGTGACTTCAGCATTCGCGAGCTGGATGAAAACGGTGTCCTGCAACCCTCCCGATCCCGCCCGCTGTACTACCCGGTACTGTTCAGCCAGACCCGCAACCAGTTGCCGCCGCCGCTGGGCTTCGACCTGCTGTCGCAACCCTTGCGCCAGGAAACCCTGCAGCGTGCGGCGATGCCCGGGAGCATGGCCGCTTCCGCGCCCATCGACCTGATCGGCGTCGATTCGGCTTATGCCCGCGGCATGCTGATGGTCGCCCCGGTGTTTGCGCCGGGGGCACTCGGCGGCGAGCCGAAAGGCTACGTGATGACCGTGCTGAGCATGCGCCAGCTGATGGCCGAGGGCCTGCCCGGCGCCAATGAAGACAACCTCGTGGTGCGGATTCTCGATCTGTCTTCGGCNNGAAGCCTTGTTCGAGTCGGGCAACGAAGCTGCCGATTCGCCGTTGCGGGTGCGCAAGGTCCTGCACCTGGCCGATCGCAATTACCAGCTGGATATGTCACCAAGCCAGGAATTCCTGCAGGACAACCGTTCTTCCGCGACCGCAGTGGTGTTCGTCGGTGGTCTTCTCAGCCTGCTGCTCAGTGCCTTGCTGTTCAGCCTGTTCAGTCAGCGCCAGCGCGCCCTGACCCTGGTCGAGCAGCGTACCGCCGAGCTGCGCATCAGCGAGGGCAGCCTGCGCGATACCCACAATCAGTTGCGCAGCGTGCTGGATGCGGCGACCGAGGTGGCAATCATCGCCACCGACCTGCACGGGGTGATCGGCACCTTCAATGCCGGCGCCGAGCACATGCTGGGTTACAGCAGTGCGGAAGCGGTGGGCAAGCTGAGCCTGGAAAATCTGCTGCTGCCCGAGGAAGTCCGCGAGCGGGCGCGTTCCATGAGCCTGCGCTTCGGCCGCGACATCAGTGCCAGCCAGGCGATGCTGGTGGACAGCGTACCCCTCGCCGACGAGGAGCCCGGCGAATGGACCCTGCGGCGCAAGGACGGCAGCCTGCTGTCGGCCAACATGCTGGTGACTGCGGTGCTGGACGAGCACGGATTATGGGTCGGGCACCTGGCGATCTGCATCGACATCACCGAGCGCAAGCGCGTGCATGAAGCGCTGGAGGCCCGTGACCGGCTGCTGGAAAAGCTCACGGCGCAGGTTCCCGGCGGCATCTACCAGTTCCGTCTCAATCCCGACGGCACGTCCTGCTTCAGTTATTCCAGCGAAGGGTTGAGGGATATCTACGAGGTGGAGCCGGCGCTGTTGCGCCAGGACGCGACCACGGTATTCGAGCGCATCCACCCGGACGACCTGGCCCGGGTGCGTTTCTCGATCCGCGAATCTGCCGAGCAACTGACACCCTGGCGCGAAGAGTACCGCGTGCACCTGCCCAAGGCCGGACTGCGCTGGATCCGCGGTGAGGCGACTCCCGAACCGCTGCCGGACGGTGGCACGCTGTGGCACGGCTACCTGACGGACATTTCCGACCTCAAGCGGGTCGAGGAAGAACTGCGCGCGCTCTCGGTCACCGATTCGCTCACCGGCATCCACAACCGTCGCTACTTCCAGGAGCGCCTCAAGGCCGAGCTGGAACGGGCGCAGCGCGGTAGCCAGGACCTGGCGGTGATCATGCTCGATATCGACCACTTCAAGCAGATCAACGACCGCTTCGGCCATGCCGTCGGTGACCTGGTATTGCAGAGCCTGTGCCAGCGCATCAGTCATCGTTTGCGGCGCACCGATGTGTTCTGTCGTTTGGGTGGGGAGGAGTTCATGGTGTTGTGCCCGGGCAGCAATGCCGAGCAGGCGCACTCGCTGGCGCTGGAGTTGTGGCAGGGGGTGCGCAGCGTGCCGGTGGACGGCGTGG
>DQAA01000244.1 GCA_003523465.1 Pseudomonas sp. | reverse complement strand
TGCCGGCCTGGCTCGGCTGGGAAGCGGCGCTGAACAATGCCCTGGCGCGCGGCCAGGGCCCGCTGCTGGCGCAGATGCGCGAGGAGTGGCCGTTCTTCCGCACGCGCATCGATATGCTGGAGATGGTCCTGGCCAAGGCCGACGCGGAAATTGCCGCGTCCTACGACGAACGTCTGGTGCAACCACAACTGCGACCTTTGGGTGAACATCTGCGCGACCTATTGTCGCAGGCGTGCCAGGTGGTGCTGGGTCTGACCGGGCAACCGGTGCTACTGGCGCACAGCCCGGCGACCCTGGAGTTCATTCGCTTGCGCAACACCTACCTGGACCCGCTGCATTTGCTCCAGGCCGAGCTGCTGGCCCGCTCGCGGGAACGCGAAGCCGCTCTGGACAGCCCGTTGGAGCAGGCCCTGCTGGTGACCGTGGCGGGGATTGCGGCGGGGTTGCGCAACACGGGTTGAGTGTCGGATGAGTGTCTGCGGGGTGTCGGATGGCATCCCGCAGATCGTAAGAAATGTCCGTATGAAGGGTCGGTTGCGCTGGGCGCAACCTGTATACACCGTGGCGTCCTGTCGCAGGTTTTTCCGACTTTCGACCGCTTGTATGGTCCCCATGCGCTGTGTATCTTGGGCAGCCTTTTGACCGATTTATGGTCATCGCCCGATTTCCTGCGATTCGCCAATCTCGCGAATCCATTGATTTGCTTATAAAAAATGAGGAGCACAAGATGCGCGTAATTCTGCTGGGAGCTCCCGGGGCCGGTAAAGGTACTCAGGCAAAGTTCATCACCGAAAAGTTCGGTATTCCGCAGATCTCCACCGGCGACATGTTGCGTGCCGCAGTCAAGGCCGGCACTCCGCTGGGCCTCGAAGCCAAGGCCGTGATGGACGCTGGCAAGCTGGTCTCCGACGACCTGATCATCAACCTGGTCAAGGACCGTATCGCCCAGCCTGACTGCGCCAACGGTTTCCTGTTCGACGGTTTCCCGCGCACCATTCCTCAAGCTGAAGCCATGGTCGCCGCCGGCGTTGCCCTGGATGCCGTGCTGGAAATCGCCGTCGAAGACGAAGAGATCGTCCAGCGTATCGCTGGCCGTCGCGTCCACCTGGACTCCGGTCGTGTCTACCACGTCGTCTACAACCCGCCGAAGGTTGAAGGCAAGGACGATGTCACCGGCGAGGACCTGATCCAGCGCCCTGACGACAACGAAGAAACCGTGCGTGGCCGCCTGAAGGTCTACCACGAGCAGACCAAGCCGCTGGTGGACTTCTACCAGAAGCTGGAAGCGACCAACGGCAAGCCCAAGGTCAGCCACATTCCAGGTGTCGGTTCGGTCGAATCCATCACCGCCAAGGTGCTGGCAGCCCTGAGCTGATCCCTTTCGCTGTATCGCCAACGGCCCGCTTGCGGGCCGTTGTCGTTTATACTGCCGCTCTTTTTTTCTCGCCTGGAACACCCCGATGACCACCTTGCTGGCCCTGGATACCGCCACTGAAGCCTGCTCCGTCGCCTTGCTGCACGATGGCAAGATCACGAGCCACTACGAGGTGATCCCGCGCCAGCACGCGCAGAAGCTGTTGCCGATGATCCAGACCCTGCTGGCCGACGCTGGCATCGCCTTGTCGGCGGTGGATGCCATCGCCTTCGGTCGCGGTCCGGGTGCCTTCACCGGTGTGCGTATCGCCATCGGCGTGGTCCAGGGCCTGGCGTTCGCGCTGGAGTGTCCGGTCCTGCCGATTTCCAATCTGGCGGTGCTGGCCCAGCGTGCTCTGCGCGAGCATGGCGCGACCCAGGTTGCGTCCGCCATCGATGCGCGAATGGACGAAGTCTATTGGGGCTGCTATCACGAAGTAGCAGGGGAGATGCAATTGCAGGGCGCCGAAGCGGTGCTGCCACCCGAGCAGGTCGCGCTGCCCGAGGGCGCCAGTGGTTCGTGGTTCGGTGCCGGTACGGGCTGGGGATACGCCGAGCGTCTGGCGGTCAAGGTCGAAGGTCAGGACGAGACCATGCTGCCCCACGCGCTGGACCTGCTGACCCTGGCGAAATTTGCCTGGGACCGCGGCGAAAGCGTTGCCGCCGAGCAAGCGCAACCCGTGTATTTGCGGGATAAAGTGGCCACGCCCAAGAAGGCCTGAAGACCTCCGGTCGGTTATCGCGATTCGCCGTAAACCAAATTGTGTATATGTGGTCCAGTTATCAGTAGCGCATTTGCCAAGGAACTCAGGTGCCGCTAAATTGCCATCATAGCCCCCGAGTTTGATTGCCATGCGTATCGACGGCTTTTCCCCACAGAGTTACCCGCTCAAGCGCCCCCAGCGCAAAGGGCCGGTGCGCGTGGAAGAGTCGGAAGACGACATCCCCGGCGAGTTCGAAGTCGAGGCGCAACCTGCCAACAATGCCGGCAGTGCCCAGCGCGCTACTCCCAACCTGCCGGCCCGCCCGCAGGACATGATCTTCCCCCGCGCACGGGATCGGCGCACCGCTGGTGCCCTGGCCAGCTACCTGACCACCGCCGGTTTCGTCGATTGGGAGATGGAAGTGCTGGGGCTGGATCTGTACATTTGAGCCAATGAGCTCAGCATCCCTTCCTTATTTCCTCGGTTGTCCGTCCTGGAGTGAAAACGCCTGGCGCGAATACCTGTATCCCAGTGACGCGAAAAGCACCGATTTCCTCGGCCTCTACTGCCAGGTTTTCAATGCCGTCGAGGGCAATACCACCTTCTATGCCCGGCCGGCGCTCGCGACCATCGAACGCTGGGCACAGATCATGCCCGGGCATTTCCGCTTTACGGCCAAGTTTCCCGGCGATATCAGCCATAGCGGCGACCTGTATGCGCAACTCGAAGCGGCGCAGACCTTCGTGCAATTGCTCAAGCCCCTTGGCGAGCGGGTTGCGCCGTACTGGCTGCAACTGCCGGCCACCTTCGGCCCGGCGCGGCTGGGCGAACTGATGCACTTCATCGACGAGATCGCCGTGCCGGTGGCGGTCGAGGTGCGCAACGACGCCTTCTTCGCCAAGGGCGACGAAGAGCGCCAGCTCAACCGCCTGTTGAATGAGCGGGGCATCGAGCGTATCTGCCTCGACCCGCGAGCGCTGTTCAGTTGCACGTCACGCGAGCCCAGCGTGCTCCACGCCCAGTCGAAAAAGCCGCGTGTGCCGCCGCGTCCCACGGCATTCAGTGCCCAGCCCCAGGTGCGATTCATCGGCCACCCAGAACTGGAGGCCAACGAGCCGTTCCTGTTGCAGTGGCTGGACAAGGTCGCCGCGTGGATCGAAGAAGGGCGCAGCCCCTACGTTTTCCTGCATACCGCTGACAACCGCCTGGCTGCCGCCCTGGCCCAGCGATTCCATCGTGGCCTGATGGAGCGCCTGCCGGGGTTGGCGCCTTTGCATGAACCCGACCGGGGCCCGCAGGTCGAACAACTCGGACTGCTCTGATTTCCCGTCGTCTGCCTGGGAGTTCCACCATGGATGTGCAAACCCTGCGTGCCGAAGCCTTCAAAGCGCTGCACGAGCGCCCCGGAACCTTCGTCATCCCCAACCCTTGGGATGCCGGCTCCGCGAAGCTCCTCGCCAGCCTCGGCTTCGAGGCTCTCGCCACCAGCAGCGCGG
>DQAA01000073.1 GCA_003523465.1 Pseudomonas sp. | reverse complement strand
AGGCGGGGGCGCAACTGATCGGCAGCGTCTTCAACCGGCGTCGCTACTACATGCCCAAGTGGCTCTACAACAACCTTTGAGCCGACCGTGCGAGGGACAACAATCATGAAAAATCCCCTGATCGCCCTGTTCGCCCTGATCCCGCTTCTGGCGGCCTGCAGCAGCAACCAGGAAGTCCGCCAGATGCCGGTGCAGATCATGACCGCACCCAGCGGCAACGCGCAGGCCAGCGAACTCACCAGCCAGGAACAGGTGCTGCGCCCACAGGATGTGCTGGACGTGATCTTCCACATCAGCACCAGCGGCACCGACACCTACCGCATCCAGGCCGGTGACACCATCGGCCTGAACTTCCTCTCCGCCAGTTCCCTGAACGGTAACCAGCTGGTACTGCCCGACGGCCGTATCGAGCTGCCGGCAGCCAACACCTCGGTGCAGGTCGCCGGCCTCACCCCGGACCAGGCCCGCGCCGCGATCCAGCAGGCCTACCGCAACAAGAGCCTGTTCCAGCCCAACCGCGACCAGCTGACCGTGCAGGTCATCAGCCCGCTGACCAACGAGCAGAACCTGAAAAGCGCCCTGAACCACCCGGCCACCGGCATGAGCCGGGAGATCACGGTGAACAGCGACGGCCGCGCGAACTTCCCGGAAGTCGGTTCGGTGGCCCTGCAAGGCATGACCGTGAGCCAGCTGGAGACCTACCTGAACCAGCGCTACGCCGAGCTGCCGGGAAAAATGAGCGTGGATGTGATGCTCAAGTCCACGGCAGTCAACGAGATCTATGTGCTGGGTGAAGTGGGCGCGCCCGGCGCCTATCCGATCCGTCGCCCGGTCTCGGTGCTCGAAGCCCTGACCCTGGCCCGCGGCCCGAGCATCAAGGCGCGCCTGGACTCGGTGGTGATCATGCGGCGCAAGGGCAACCAGGTGCAGGCCGTGCCCTACAACATCGACCAGGCCCTCGACGCCAGCGCCGCCCAGGTCGCCTACCTGCAGCCGGACGACATGCTCTACGTGCCCAAGACCAAGCTGGCCAGCGCCGGCGAACTGGCCCGGCAACTGGCCGACGTGGTGCTGTTCCAGGGCGTGGGCTTCAGCTTCGGCTATCGCGTCGACAACAAAGGCAGTGACAACTGATCCCGGGGGTATCGCGTCATGAATCCCAAAGAGAATTACCTGCACGAGTTCTTCCGCATCTTCTTCGCCAACCGGCAATGGGTGAAACGCATCTTCCTGGCCTTCGCCGTGATCGCCCTGCTGCTGCCGCTGGTGCTGCGCCAGAGCTTCGATATCGGCGCCGAGGTCATCGTCCAGTCGAAGAAGCTCTCCCAGAGCGACACCAACACGGCCTTGGCCCAGGAGACCGACAAGTTCATCCCGCCATCCCTGGCGGACATGGAAACCGAGAGCAATATCCTGCGCTCGCCCACCCTGATCCGGCAGACCATCAGCCAGCTGCGCAGCGAAGGCAAATACGCGGTCGAGCCGGGGCTGTTCGATCGCTGGGTGTCCATGCCGCTGCATGCGAACCTGATCGACCCTTTGCGCAGCGCCCTGGGCCTGAAGGTTGAATCCGCCGGCGACAGCGAGCTGGACGCCATGACCGAACAGGCGGTGAAAAGCCTCAAGGTCGACACCCTGCCCGGCTCCAACGTGATCTCGGTGAACTACAGCTTCGCCGATCCGGCCCAGGGCACCGCCTTTGTCGCCCGCCTGCTGGACAACTACCTGAAGAACCGCCAGGACCTGCAATCCAACGAGCTGCCGGAGTCCTTCTATGAACAGAAGAAACTCCAGTACCAGACCCGCCTGGATGACCTGGAAGGCAAGCGCCTCGGCCTGCTCGAAGCCAACGGCTCGTCCGATCCCAAGGAGGAAATCACCTTCCGCCTGAACGCCATCAACACCGAGGAGCAGGCCCTCAACCTGTACCGCGACCGCCTGCTGCAAAGCCAGCGCTGGCTCGACTACCTCAAGTCGGCCCTGGCCAGTGCCAGCGCGGCGAAGATGAGCGACTACGCCTTCCCGTTCACCTTCACTACCACAGTGGACAACGTCGCCTTCGAGGACCGCGAGATCAAGCAGCTTGGTGAACAGCTCACCGGCCAGGTGTCGCGCTATGGCAATGACACCGCCGTGTTCCAGCCTTCCAGCGAACCCATGCAGCTGCAGCGCGAGCAGATCAACCGCACCCGCCAGCAGTTCCTCAAGGTGGTCGGCAACCGCATCCGCGAGCGGGAGAAGGACCTGACCGTGGTCCAGGAAGTGATCGCCCAGAAAACCCAGCGCATCGGCGAACTGAAGACCCGCATCCACCAGTTGCAGGAAACCCAGAGCAAGGCGCGCCAGCTCGACACCGAGATCGACGCCCTGCACAAGGCCTTCTTCACCTACACCCAGCGCTATGAAGAAAGCCGCGGCCAGGGCCAGCTGGACAACCTGTCCAACGCACGCATCCTCAGCGCGCCGTACCAGCCGACCGAAGCGGCGTTCCCGCGGCCCATGCTGATCATTCCCTTCGGCATGCTCACCGGGTTGCTGTTCGCCATCGCCCTGGTCTATGTCCGCGAGTTCTTCGATCATCGCTTCAAGCATCCGGCGCAGATCGGCCACGAGCTGAACCTGCCAGTGCTGCTGGTGATCAACGACCAGACCCCGGCACTGCCCAACCCGCACAAGCAATGGTCGCTGCCACGGCTGTGGCACTGGGTGCGCAATTGAACGCCGCGGCCCCGCGCCAGCCGGTCATCCACCTGCTCAACAGCGGTGGGTTCTACGGCGCCGAGCGCATGCTGCTGGACCACTGCCTGGCGACGCCGGGGCCGCATCGGGTGCTGTTTCTCGATGCACCGGACGAGCTGCTGGCGCGCTTTCG
>DQAA01000459.1 GCA_003523465.1 Pseudomonas sp. | reverse complement strand
GCCGTTCGCGGCGCCGGGGACTCATGAGGTGCCGAACAACCTCTCGGCGAAGATCGGCCCGGCGCCTTGGCCGGTGACCTACGGCCCGTCGACCCGGCGGCTGATCGACTTCGCCGATGCCGGGACGGCACTGAGCATCAACCCGGTCGGGCAGAGCGGGGTGTTGTTCGATCGGCATTATGGGGATCAGGCGAAGCCCTATATCGAAGGGCAGTACCAGAGGGCCTGGCTGGGGTTGGCGGGGGAGACAGAGGGGACGTTGAGACTGGTGCCAGGCAAGTAGCTTTTGGTTGGTCTTGAGGGCCTCATCGCTGNNCAAGCCAGCTCCCACAGGGATCGTGGTGAGGCCCTCAAGGTCCGGGTCAGGCCTGAGCCGGACGCCGGGTTTCAGGCTGTTTCCAGCCATCCGCCGCTGCTTCCTCGATCGCCTGCTGGATCGCGCGCTTGCGGCGCTCTTCGGCACGGCGGCTGAAGTACCAGACCAGGAAGGTGGCGAAGGACACCGCCAGCAGGATCAGGCTCGCCACGGCGTTGATCTCGGGTTTCACCCCGAGACGTACCGCAGAGAACACTTCCATCGGCAGGGTGGTGGAACCGGGGCCCGACACGAAGCTCGCCAGTACCAGGTCATCCAGCGACAGGGCGAAGGACATCATGCCGCCCGCCGCCAGCGAGGGCGCGATCATCGGGATGGTGATCAGGAAGAACACCTTCCACGGTTTCGCACCCAGGTCCATGGCTGCTTCTTCGATGGACAGGTCCAGCTCGCGCAAGCGGGCCGACACGACCACCGCCACATACGCGGCGCAGAAGGTGGTGTGGGCGATCCAGATGGTGACGATGCCACGCTCCTGCGGCCAGCCGATCATCTGCGCCATGGCCACGAACAGCAGCAACAGCGACAGACCGGTGATCACCTCGGGCATTACCAGCGGCGCGGTAACCAGGCCACCGAACAGGGTCCGGCCCTTGAAGCGGGTGACCCGGGTCAGCACGAACGCCGCCAGGGTACCCAGCGCCACCGCTGCGATCGCCGTGTAGCAGGCGATCTCCAGCGAGCGCATGACCGAGCCCATCAGCTGGGTGTTGTCGAGCAGGCCGACGTACCACTTGATCGACCACCCGCCCCACACCGTCACCAGCTTCGATGCGTTGAACGAGTAGATCACCAGGATCAGCATCGGCAGGTAGATGAACAGCAGGCCGAGGATCAGCATCAGCTTGGAGAATCCGAAACGCTTCATGCCCTGCCCTCCATTTCTTTCGCCTGGCTGCGGTTGAACAGCAGGATCGGCACGATCAGGATCGCCAGCATCACTACCGCCAGGGCCGAGGCCACCGGCCAGTCACGGTTGTTGAAGAATTCCTGCCAGAGGACCTTACCGATCATCAGGGTTTCCGGACCGCCCAGCAGTTCAGGAATCACGAACTCGCCCACCACCGGGATGAACACCAGCATGCAGCCGGCGATGATGCCGTTCTTCGACAGCGGCACGGTGATCTTCCAGAAGCTGTTGAAGGTGCTCGAACCCAGGTCCGATGCGGCTTCCAGCAGGCTCTGGTCGTGTTTCACCAGGTTGGCGAACAGCGGCAGGATCATGAACGGCAGGTACGAATAGACCACGCCGATATACACCGCCAGGTTGGTGTTGAGGATCTGCAGCGGCTGGTCGATCAGCCCCAGCCACATCAGGAAGGCATTGAGCAGCCCGTTGTTGCTGAGGATGCCCATCCAGGCGTAGACGCGGATCAGGATCGCGGTCCAAGTCGGCATCATGATCAGCAGCAGCAGGACGGTCTGGATGTCCTTGCGGGCGTTGGCGATGGCGTAGGCCATCGGGTAGCCGATCAGCAGGCACAACAGGGTGCTGAAGAACGCCATCTTCAACGAGCCGAGGTAGGCCGAGATGTACAGCTCGTCCTCGGTCAGCAGCCCGTAGTTGGCCAGGTTGAGCACCAGCTGGACCTTGCTTTCGACGTAGCTGTAGATCTCGGTGTACGGCGGGATCGCCACGTCCGCTTCAGCGAAGCTGATCTTCAGGACGATGAAGAACGGCAGCATGAAGAACAGGAACAGCCACAGGAACGGAATCCCGATGACGACATGGCGCCCCTCGGGCGTTATGCGGTTGAGCGCTCGCTTGAGCTTGCGCATGTTCATGAGCGCAGGACCACGCCGCTGTCGTCTTCCCACCAGACGAACACTTCGTCATCCCAGGTCGGACGCGAGCCCTGGCGTTCGGCGTTGGCCACGAAGGACTGGACGATCTTGCCGCTCGGCAGCTCGACGTAGAACACCGAGTGGCCGCCCAGGTAGGCGATGTCGTGGACCTTGCCGCGGGACCAGTTGTATTCGCAGGTCGGCTGCTGCGCGGTGACCAGCAGTTTTTCCGGGCGCAGGGCGTAGGTGATGTGCTTGTCTTCCACCGAGGTGGTAACGCCGTGACCGACGTAGATCGGGCGCTCCAGCTCAGGGCTGGCGATCAGCGCGTGACCTTCGGCGTCGTCGACCACTTCACCGTCGAACAGGTTGACGTTGCCGATGAATTCGCAGACCAGGCGGCTGGTCGGGGTCTCGTAGACGTCGATCGGGCTGCCGATCTGGGCGATCCAGCCCAGGTGCATGATGGCGATGCGCTGGGCCATGGTCATGGCCTCTTCCT
>DQAA01000571.1 GCA_003523465.1 Pseudomonas sp. | reverse complement strand
CCGCAGCTGCGGTCGCCGCCAAGCCTGCGGCACCGCGTGCACCAACGAAGAGCGCCGTGCTCGCGGTGCAACTCGGCTCCCAGGAACAACTGCGCCGCCTGCCCCGCGCGCGCCTCACCGAGCTGCTCGACCGCTACCGCGACTGCCTGGAACAGGCCGCCTCGCTGTATGAAAGCGAAGTGCAGACGCTCAATGACGGCAGCACCCTGCTGCTGTTCCACAGCCAGGACAGCGGTGAGGACTACCTGACCAACGCCATCTGCTGCGGCGAACTGCTGCGGGCCCTGGGCCACGCATTGCAGGTCGAAGTGGCGGACAGCGGCATCACCCTGCAACTGCAACTGGGCCTGGCCCTGGGTGAAGACTTGCAGGGCCTGAGCCAGATCGACCTGCTGCTGACCGAGAAAGCCCAGGATGCCCTGGCCCTTTCGCAGCACAGCCGCAATCTGCTGCTGGTGGAACGTCAGATCAGTGATGACGCCCTGATTCGCCAACGGGCCCGGATTCGCCCAATCGCCAGCCCTGAAGGGGCCTGCTGCGTGGAGCGCCTGATGGAGCCTTATCCGTCGATGCTGGAACGACAGCTGGCGCGGATGCATGAGCGGCAGGTGAAGAGCTGATCTCTGCGCTGCTGCTGATGGCCTGATCGCTGGCAAGCCAGCTCCCACAGGTTCAGTGCAGATCTTGAGATCTGTGCAGTTCCTGTGGCCAGTGCAGACACACCAACAGATCCGGCGGTGCACTCAATCCCTGTGGGAGCTGGCTTGCCAGCGATGAGGCCAGCACAGACAAAGCTGTTTCCAGCACCCAACAAAAAGCCCGCATCGCTGCGGGCTTTTTTATTGGGCTCATATCAGAACCGGAACACTTCCATATCCGTCCGAATCGGCGAAGCCATCGGAATCTTCGGCTTCTCCGGCTCCTTGCGCACCTGCACCGGTGCAGCCGGTTTCTTCGGCGGGGCTTCCTCGGCAATCGCCGGCTGGTTGGCCAGCGGCTTGAGCGCCGTACTCAGCTGTTCGGCCAGCTTCTGCAGCAACTGGCCCTGGGCCTGTACCTGCGCCGCCGAGCTGCCAGCATGGGGTTGTTCAAGATGGACGATCCGGTTGTCACGCACCTGGCCACGACGGTCGAGCAAACGCCATTGCGCATCGAGGATCGCCGGCTGGTTCGCGCCGGAATCCAGGCGCGTGATCGACAGCAGCACCTGCACGTCCGGATTGAAACCGGTACTGGCCGGGGCCAGGACCACTCGCTGGCTGTCCAGGCGCCAGGCCAGCTGGCGCACCAGCAGTTGATCGATGTCGGCAGACAGGCTGCCCGCCCAGCGACCGTCCGTCGCCGCAGTGAGGCTACCGTCGGTCTGGCGCTGCAGCAGGGTCTCGCGTTGCAGGTAGTCCGCGACCGAGACCGGCCCCAGCACCACCGACATGCCGGCAGCCTGCTTAGGCTGGCCCGGCTCGCCACTGTCGAGCTGATAGAGCGCGACCGGCTGGTGCATGCTGCACCCCGCCAGGCCGAGAACGCCGGTCAGCAATAGAACAAATGGAAGGCGCAGAAAAGTCATCATCCCATCCAGGCGGCCACCACACGGCACCGCAGTGATACTCATGAATTCAGTCGGGCACCCGGCCACGCCGGCGCCGCAGGGGGGCTATCATCCGCGAAAAGACGGTCTAACTCCAGTATTTACGCCCGGAACGCGTAGGAAATTACCGTTTCCGGGCGTGTATTTGCCCTACTCCGGACTGTCGACCAACAACGCATCGACCCGCTGGAAGCCCCGCGGCAGCTTGTTGCCACGACGCCCACGCTCGCCTTTGTAGTGCTCCAGATCCTCACCCTTGAGTGACAGGGTACGCTTGCCTGCCTGCAATACAAGGGTCGCCCCGTCGGAGAGGACCGCCATGTCCGTGACATATTCTTCACGACTGGCCACTCGGTCGCCGGGGATGCCGATGATCTTGTTGCCCTTGCCTTTGCCCAGTTGCGGCAGGTCGCTGATCTTGAACACCAGCAGGCGGCCCTCGGTCGTGACCGCTGCCAGCCAGTTCTGCTCGCGATCGGCCACCGGCCGTGGTGCCAGCACCTTGGCTCCGTTGGGCAGGCTGAGCAGGGCCTTACCGGCCTTGATCTTGGTCTGCAGATCCTCGCCCTTGACCACGAAGCCGTAGCCTGCGTCGGAAGCGATCACATACAGCGCCTCGTCGTCCGGCATCAGCACGCATTCGAAGACCGCACCCGGCGGTGGCGCCAGACGGCCGGTCAACGGCTCGCCCTGGCCCCGTGCCGATGGCAGGGTATGGGCTGCCACCGAGTAGCTGCGCCCGGTGGAGTCGATGAACACGGCGGACTGGTTCGAACGCCCCGCCGCCGCCACCTTGAAACCATCGCCGGCCTTGTAGGACAGGCCGGTAGCATCGATATCATGGCCCTTGGCGCAGCGCACCCAGCCCTTTTCCGACAGCACCACGGTGACCGGCTCGGTCGGCATCAGCTCGTTTTCAGACAGCGCCTTGGCCTCGGCGCGGGCGACGATCGGCGAACGACGGTCGTCGCCGTAGGTTTCCGCATCCTTGATCAACTCGGCGCGGACCAGCTTGCGCAGCTTGCTGTCGCTGCCAAGCAGGGCTTGCAGCTTGGCCTGTTCTTTCAGCAGTTCTTCCTGCTCACCGCGGATCTTCATCTCTTCCAGCCGCGCCAGCTGGCGCAAACGGGTTTCGAGAATGTAGTCGGCCTGGATCTCGGTCAGCTCGAAGCGGGCGATCAGCGCCTGCTTGGGATGCTCCTCGGTACGAATGATGTGGATCACTTCGTCCAGGTTAAGGAAGGCGACCAGCAAACCATCCAGCAGGTGCAAGCGGCGCTCGACTTTATCCAGACGGTGCTGGAGACGCCGGCGCACGGTGGCGATACGGAATTCCAGCCACTCCAGCAGCAGCGCCCGCAGGTTTTTCAGCTGCGGACGGCCGTCGAGGCCGATGATGTTGACGTTGACCCGGTAGCTCGACTCCAGGTCAGTGGTGGCGAACAGATGCTGCATCAGTTCGTCCAGGTCGACCCGGTTGGAGCGCGCGATGATGACGATGCGGCACGGGTTCTCGTGGTCGGACTCGTCGCGCAGGTCGGCGACCATCGGCAGCTTCTTGGCCTGCATCTGCGCGGCGATCTGCTCCAGCACCTTGGCCCCGGAAACCTGGTGCGGCAGCGCGGTGACGACGATATCGCCGTCCTCGATGCGATAAACGGCACGCATGCGGATCGAACCGCGGCCGGTTTCGTAGATTTTCAGCAGGTCGGCGCGAGGGGTGATGATTTCCGCTTCGGTCGGATAGTCCGGGCCCTGGATGTGCTCGCAGAGCTGTTCCACCGTGGCTTTCGGCTCGTCCAGCAGGCGCACGCAGGCACTGGCGACCTCACGCAGGTTGTGCGGTGGCACGTCGGTGGCCATGCCCACGGCGATACCGGTGGTGCCATTGAGAAGGATGTTCGGCAAACGTGCCGGCAATACGGCGGGTTCGTCGAGGGTGCCGTCGAAGTTCGGCACCCAGTCCGCAGTGCCCTGGCCCAGCTCGCTGAGCAGCACTTCGGAATAACGGGACAGTCGCGCCTCGGTGTAGCGCATGGCAGCGAAGGACTTGGGATCGTCCGGCGCACCCCAGTTGCCCTGGCCGTCGACCAGGGTGTAGCGGTAGCTGAACGGCTGCGCCATCAACACCATGGCTTCGTAGCAGGCCGAGTCGCCGTGGGGGTGGAACTTGCCGAGCACGTCGCCGACGGTACGCGCCGACTTCTTGTGCTTGGAATCGGCATCCAGGCCCAGCTCGCTCATGGCGTAGACGATACGCCGCTGTACCGGCTTCAGGCCGTCGCCGATATGCGGCAGGGCCCGGTCCATGATCACGTACATGGAGTAGTTGAGGTAGGCCTGTTCGGTGAAGTCGGCCAGTGACCGGCGCTCTACGCCATCGAGGCTCAGATCAAGGGAGTCGCTCATGCGGGCCTCATCAGTTCAAGGTCTGGCGCAGCAGCAAGGTGCCGCCGCGCTGGGTGAATTCAAGTCGTTTCAGGGCACTCATGCCCAGCAATACCTGGCTGCCGTCGAGTCCGGGGACTACGAGGGCGCGCACGTCGCGCAGCAGGATATCGCCCAATTGCAGGCTGTCCAGACGGGTGCGGTAACCCTTGGCGCGGCCGTTGGCGGTGCTGACCGTGACCGGTGCACCGCGCTCCAGGCCGAAGTCCCGGGCCAGGGACTCGGGAATCGCCACATCGGTGGCACCGGTATCCAGCAGGAAATGCACGGCCTGGCCGTTGATCAAGCCATCGGCGACGAAGTGTCCCTGGCCATTGCTGGCCAGGCGCACTTCGACAAAACCGTCGCCGTGCTGCGAGGTGATCTGGCTATTGGGGTTGATCTGCTTCTCTTCCCAGACGCCGAAAAAGCGTGTGGCGAGAAACAGCCCGGCCGCCCAGGCCAACACCATGAACACCCGCCCGATACGCTGGCCAGGGGTCTGGCTCATTTCTTCGCGCTCCAGCCGCCTTTCGGCGCAGCGAACCGCCAGACCACCGGACGGTCCTCGCCATCGGCGCGGGTACCGTTGTTGTTGTCGATACCGATCCAGGCACCTTCGGCGTCGATCACCAGGGCTTCGGCCAGGCCGTAGGGCTGGCTGTACTGGCGTTGCTCGGTGAGGGCCTCGCCGGCGAAGGACCAGCAGCGTTCCACCAGGCCGCTCTGCGCATCACGACGGCAGATGCGATAGGCATTGCGCTCGAGGGTGAACAGCTTGCCCTCGAACAGCGCCAGGTCGGAGAAGTCCCGGGACACCTCGCGCGCCTTGGGGAACTGGTCCGGCTGCATTTCCGTGCCGGCTTCGCTGAGCAGGACGCAGGTTTCGCCGCAGGTCCAGGTGCTCTGCTTGCGATTGACCAGCAGCAGCCCGCGGCGTTCGCGCTCGGCGGCGAGCCACAGGCGATCACCGGCCGGACTGACCGCGAGGCCTTCGAACAGGGCGTTGAAATGCAGGAGCATGCCGCTGGCGCGAGCCTGGCGAATCATTGCCGGATCGATCTTCAGCCAGTTGGGTTCGCCTTGCACCGGGACTTCCAGCACGGCAGCGTGGGCTTCGCTGACGATGTACTGGTTACCTGCCGCATCGCAGCTGATGCCCTCGAAATCGAGATCACCGCCACGCACCAACGAGGCGGCCCACTGCCGCGAACGCAGCCCCAGTGGGAACCCGGCATCCGGTACCGGCGGCACCACCAGTGGCACGCCGACCGCCTGCCACACATGGCTGGCGGTATCGAGCTTGTAGAGCAGGTCGTCGTCGCGGTCGGAAATGGTCCACAACGCGCCGTTGCACTGCGCCAGGCCGGACAGGTTGCCGCCGCGCATGCCCTCGACCGGGTGCTCGGCCACCATGCTCAGTTCCGGCCACGGATCGGCCATGGCCGGCGCCGCGACCATCACCAGCAATGCCGTCAGCAGCGCACGGATCAAGCCATGACCTCGGCCAGGTTGCCGTTGCTTTCCAGCCAGCTCTTGCGGTCGCCCGCGCGTTTCTTGGCGAGGAGCATGTCCATCATTTCGCGGGTTTTCTCGAAATCATCGAGGGTCAGTTGCACCAGCCGCCGGGTGTTCGGGTCCATGGTGGTTTCGCGCAGTTGCGGCGGGTTCATCTCGCCGAGGCCCTTGAATCGGGTGACCTGCGGCTTGCCGCGTTTCTTCTCGGCCACCAGGCGGTCGAGAATGCCGTCGCGCTCGGCTTCGTCCAGGGCGTAGTAGATTTCCTTGCCCAAATCGATGCGGTACAGCGGCGGCATCGCCACATAGACATGGCCGGCTTCCACCAGCGGGCGGAAATGCTGGACGAACAGGGCGCAGAGCAAGGTTGCAATGTGCAGGCCGTCGGAGTCGGCGTCGGCGAGGATGCAGATCTTGCCGTAGCGCAACTGGGTGAGATCGGCAGCGCCGGGATCGACGCCGATGGCGACGGCGATGTTGTGCACCTCCTGACTGGCGAGGACTTCGCCGCCGTCCACTTCCCAGGTGTTGAGGATCTTGCCGCGCAGCGGCAGGATCGCCTGGAATTCCTTGTCCCGCGCCTGCTTGGCCGAGCCGCCTGCGGAATCACCCTCGACCAGGAACAGCTCGGCACGCATCGGGTCCTGGCCCGCGCAGTCCGCCAGCTTGCCAGGCAGCGCCGGGCCCTGGGTGACGCGCTTGCGCTCGACCTTCTTGCTCGCCTTTAGACGCCGTCCGGCGTTGCTGATGGCCAGTTCGGCGAGTTGCATGCCCAGTTCGGGATGGGCGTTGAGCCACAGGCTGAAGGCATCCTTGACCACGCCGGACACGAAGGCCGCAGCCTCGCGGGACGACAGGCGCTCCTTGGTCTGCCCGGAGAACTGCGGCTCCTGCATTTTCATCGACAGCACGAAGGTGATGCGCTCCCAGACGTCTTCCGGCGCCAGCTTGACGCCCCGCGGCAGCAGGTTGCGGAACTCGCAGAACTCGCGCATCGCATCCAGCAGGCCCTGGCGCAGGCCGTTGACGTGGGTACCGCCCTGGGCGGTGGGGATCAGGTTGACGTAGCTTTCCTGGACACTGTCGCCACCTTCCGGCAGCCACAGCAGGGCCCAGTCAACGGCTTCCTTGTTACCGACCAGGCTGCCGCAGAACGGCTCGTCCGGCAGGCGCAGGTACTCGTTGACCGAGTCGACCAGGTACGAACGCAGGCCGTCCTCGTAATGCCACTCGACCTTCTCGCCGGTGCTCTTGTCCTCGAAGGTCACCAGCAGGCCCGGGCACAGCACGGCCTTGGCCTTGAGCACGTGCTTGAGGCGGCTGACGGAGAATTTCGGGGAATCGAAGTATTTCGGATCCGGGGCGAAATACACGCTGGTCCCGGTGTTGCGCTTGCCGACCGTACCGACGACTTCCAGCTCGCTGGCCTTGAAGCCGTCGGCGAAGGTCATCTGGTATTCGTTGCCGTCGCGCTTGACCCGTACCCGCACCTGGGTCGACAGGGCGTTGACCACCGAGATGCCGACGCCGTGCAGACCGCCGGAGAACTGGTAGTTCTTGTTGGAGAACTTGCCGCCGGCATGCAGCTTGGTAAGGATCAGCTCGACCCCGGACACACCCTCTTCCGGGTGGATGTCCACCGGCATGCCGCGACCGTCGTCGCTGACTTCAAGGGAGTGGTCGGCATGGAGGATCACCTGCACCGAGCGGGCGTGGCCGGCCAGGGCTTCGTCGACGCTGTTGTCGATGACTTCCTGGGCCAGGTGGTTGGGGCGGCTGGTGTCGGTGTACATGCCCGGACGCTTGCGTACCGGGTCAAGGCCCGAGAGGACTTCGATGGCGTCTGCGTTATAGGCGCTAGCGCTGGGATTGGCCATGGGTTCTCGTCGTCATTCGTGGGTGAAAATAGGCAATCAAAATACAGAAAAATCCAGGCTTTGATACGTCTGCACGTCAATGCCAGCGTAGGACAACAGCGCCGGCAGATGCAGGGCAAAGCGCTGGAAGCTGTGGTCACCGCCGGCTTCGATGCGCAGGGCGCAGGCCCGGTAGAAGCGTTCGGCGCGGCGGTAGTCCAGGGTTTCGTCGCCGGTCTGCAGCCATACCTGGTAGCGGGCGGCATCGCCTGGCGGCGGGACTTCCAGTTCGGCCAGGGCCTCGACGTGGTCGTGGGTCAGCTCCCAGGTTTCGCCGGTGTAGTGGTTGGTCTGGGTGCCCAGGTAGCCGTCGAACAACTGGTGCGGATTGACCGCCGGGTTGATCAGCAGCGCTTTCAACCCGTGGCGCTCGGCCAGATGAGTCGCATAGTAGCCGCCAAGGGAACTGCCCACCAGCAAAGGCCGGCCGAGTTCGGCGATGTCGGCTTCAAGCTGTGCGATGGCCTGGCGCGGATGGTGATGCAGGGCCGGCACGCGCAGCTGTGCGGCAAGGCCGATGTGCTGCATGACTGCGGTCAGCTGGCTGGCCTTCATCGAACTTGGCGCGCTGTTCAAACCATGGATATAAAGGATCGAGCCCGACATTCCGCCCCCGGATTTCCCTGAACCGCCCGCAAGTGCCGGGCACAAAGACGCGCAGTTTAGCCTGATAAGAGGGAAATGATTCAGCTTTAGAGATTGCGCGATGCTTCAGTAGCCGTTGCCGTAGTCCACGGTGAAGGCGAAACCGCTCAGGCGCGAGACCCCGGTTTCCAGATGGCCATCATCGTGCAGGGCCAGCCAGCGGTAGCCAGGTGCGCGCTGCTCATCGACCTTGAAGTCTTCGCTGCGCGGCTCGAACTGGATACAGGTGGAAGGCGATGCCAGCAGGCGACGGCCCTCTAGCTGCTGGTCCCATTCCTGATGGATATGCCCCCAGAGCAGCGCCTTGGCCTGTGGATAAGGCTTGAGGGTTTCGAACAGCGCTTCGGGATTGCGCAGGCCGATGGGCGCCATCCAGGCGCAATCGATGGACACCGGCTGGTGATGGAAACACACCAGGCAGTGCCGCCCTTCCGCACCGCTCAGGGCCTTGTCGAGCAACTGCAGCTGATTGGCCTCGAAACGCCCCGGCACACTGCCGGGAATCGACGAGTCGAGCATGATCACCCGCCAGTTGCCGATATCGGTGACCTGTTGCAGCAGATCGGTGCCTTGCGCAGCGCGTTCCATGGGCAACGGCTCGTCGTGATTGCCGGCCAGCCAGCGTGCCGGCGCGCCGAGCACCGCGGTCATCTCGCGAAAGTGCCGGTAGGACTCCTCGCTGCCGTCCTGGGACAGGTCGCCGGTGGCCAGGATCAGATCGATCTGCGGCTGCTCGACCCGCACCTGCTCGATCACTCGCTGCAGGCTGTCACGGGTATTCATGCCCAGCAGCGCTCCCTCGCCATCGGCGAACAGATGACTGTCAGAAAGCTGCACCAGACGAACCGGAGCACTGGATGAGGGGGTGGCGTGCGGCAAGGGGCCGTCTCCTTGTGGGAATCCTGCACGATTATGGTGGGGAAGAATCGGAGGATCAAACCGGCACCTAGACCGCCGTCACATTTCAGCGAACCGCTTCCAGTTCGTGACCGCAGGCCAGGCAGTGGCTCAACCACTCGCCGAGGAACAGATTGAGCTGGGCCTTTTCGTCCGGCTGGTGCATCGCCGCGTTGGGATAGGGGTAGACGCTGCGGAAACGCCGGGCGTGTTCGGCGCTGACGACTTCAGCCATGCGTGCGTCGTGATAGACCTGCACCTCCAGTTGCGGCACCGGCAGCCAGGGCAGGCTGTGCTCCTGGCGCACCCGCAGGGTGGTGGTGTACGGGCAGGCCAGCACGACTTCGAGGGTCAGCACGCCGAGCATCTGATCGCCCTGGGTCATGCCGATACGGCGCGAGCCGAGGGACGTCCGCATTTCCGGCAGCAGGCGCATCAGGCGGGCGTAATTCGCTTCGCATGCGGCCTGCAAGCCAACCAGATCGACCCGATAGCGCTCGCGGACAAGATTCACGACCACATCCCCCTGACTTCATCGCGGTTCAGGGCCAGCCATTGCAAGGCGATGATCGACGCCGCATTGGCAATCTGCCCGTCGCGCACAGCTTGCAAGGCATCTTCCAATGCCCAGACCCGCACGCGGATGTCTTCACCCTCTTCTTCCAGGCCATGCAGCCCGCCAGCCCCCTCGCTGCTGCAACGACCGAGGTACAGATGGACCAACTCGTCGCTGCCACCGGGAGACGGGAAATACCGGGTCATCGGCCACAACGCGGAGAAGGTCAGGCCAGCTTCCTCCTGCGCCTCGCGGTGTGCAACTTCTTCCGGCTGCTCGTCCTTGTCGATCAGACCGGCGACCAGCTCCACCAGCCAGGGGTTGCTGGCCTTGTCCAGGGCGCCGACGCGGAACTGCTCGATCAGCACCACTTCATCGCGCTGCGGGTCGTAGGGCAGCACGCACACCGCATCGTGGCGGACGAACAGTTCGCGCTTGATCTCGCGGCTCATGCCGCCGTCGAACAGTTCGTGGCGCACCCGCACCCGGTCGAGCCGATAGAAGCCCTGGAAACAGGTCTCGCGCCCGACGATCTCGACGGCTGTTGGAACGCTGTTGATCTTGTCTGTCATGGAAGTCCTCAATACCTCACGTGCAACTTCGCGCAATCCTACCCCGCGTACCCTCGGCTTTCACCCTCTTTAAAGTCAACCCGAGGGCTGCGAGGATAGGCGCCGTCTGTCTATTGCAGTCTAGTGGCGAACCGAAGGCCATGCCGACGGTCCAAGGCCGATTACCGTTGTTCCAGAAGGATCATCATGACTCTTGTCAAACTGACCACCGTGGCTGTCCTGGCCCTTGTTCTGGGGGCGTGCCAGAGCGTTTTCCAGCCCAACATGCGCAAGCCGCTGGAGGTCAAGCGCGAGGCCTGGGAGCACATCAAGCCCGGTTGCAGCGCCAGCGATTGCCCGCTGGTGAATATCGACACCCTGCACTTCCCGGCGCAGCCGCAGCTGGACGCGGTGATCGAACGCCGTCTGCTGCAGTTCACCCGCGACGGCGACAACACGCCGCTGCCGGCGTCCTTGAAGGCTTATGAGGAGAGCTTCCTGCGCTCGGCCGAGAGCCGTCACAGCAGCTATTTGCAGGCCAAGGTACGCGAGCAGCATGACGGACTGGTGATCGTAGAGCTGTCCAGTTACCTGGATACCGGCGGTGCCCACGGCAACCCAGGCCGCGCCTTTATCAACTGGTCGCGTCAGCAGGAGAAGGTCCTGACCCTGCAGGACATGCTGGTGCCGGGTCAGGAAGAGACGTTCTGGAAAACCGTGCAGGAAGCCCACCGCGGCTGGCTGATCACGAGCAAGCTGGACCAGGACGCGGAGTTCGTGAAGAACTGGCCGTTCCAGAAAACCCCGAACATCGCCCTGACCTACGGCGCGGTAGTGCTCAAGTACGACGTGTATTCCATCGCGCCTTACGCCATGGGTCACGTCGAACTCAAGATCCCCTACCCGCGCCTGAACGGCGTGATCAAGCCGGAACTGTTTCCCGGCCGCGGCTGAAGCCCAATATCCCGTGAAGCAACCCGGCCAGCAGCAGTGCCGGCAGGGTTGCACCGACATCCGGGGCGTAGTTGGCCAGCAGGTGATAGGTCGCCACACCGCCGGCCCAGGCCAGCAAGGCGCCGAAATGCAGTGAACCGACCTGCGCCGGCAAACGCCGACGGCGCAACAGGAAGTGATCCACCAGCACCACGCCAAACAGCGGCGCGAACACCGAGCCGATCAGCAGCAGGAAGTTCTGGTATTGCGCCAACGGCGCGAAACAGGCGATCAGGGTGCAGACCACGCCGATGGCCAGGGCCAGATGCTCCACTTTCAAGCGCAGCAGCAGCCCGCTGGACACCGCCGCCGAATGGATATCGGCGAAGGCGTTTTCCGATTCGTCGAGCAGGATCAACAGCAGCGGGATCCCCAGGCCCGCCCCCGCCAGCGCCAGCAGCAGCGCATTGACCTCACCGCTCGGCGCGAACGCCAGGGTGTAGGCCACGCCCAGGCTCATCAGCCAGAAGTTACCGATGAAGAAGCCCAGCGCCGTACCGCCGAACACCCGGCTGGCACGCTTGCCGAAGCGCGAGTAGTCGGCGATCAGCGGCAACCAGGACAGCGGCATGGCGATGGCGATATCGAAGCCCACCGCCAGGGACATCGTGCCGTCCCCCGCTTTCGCCCACAGCGCGGCCAGGTCGGCCTTGGCGAACAGGTTCCAGGTCAACCACAGGCAGGCACCGAGCAGCAGCCAGATTCCCCATTTGCGCAAGATGCGCCGAACGAAGGTCAGCGGCCCGCTCACCGCCAGCAGGGTGGCGAGGCCGCCGAAGAACAGGGTCCACAGCAGTGGGTTGTTCCAGGCGCTGTTTTCGCCGAAGGACTGCGCACCGAGCAGGCTGGCGGCGTCGCGCATGACGATGATCTCGAACGAGCCCCAACCGATCAGTTGCAGCAGGTTGAGCACCGCCGGCAGCGAAGCGCCGTGCTTGCCCAGGCTCAGGCGCAGGGCGGCCATGGCCGAGAGGCCGGTGTCGCTGCCGATCACACCCACTGCCGCCAGCAACAGGACGCCCACCAGGGTGCCCATGGCAATCGCCAGGATCGA
>DQAA01000448.1 GCA_003523465.1 Pseudomonas sp. | reverse complement strand
GCCTTTTTCAACCGCTTTCGGAGAAGACCGAAGCACTTCCGACACTACCTGGAACATCTAACTCGTTGAATCTCAAGGAGTTTTCCGTTCCGACTGCGCCGGAAGTGGGGCGAATTATAGAGAGATTAAATGGGGCGTCAAGCATTAATTTGAAATTGATTCAAATCAGCTCCAATACCCCTTTCCCTCTATATATAGAAGGTGGTCAAAGCACCCCGGCCTCACGCAATCGCTGGATTACCCCCGCCTCCAGCCCAAGCACGTCCGCCAGGATCTGCTCGGTATGCTCGCCCAACAGCGGTGGCGCATTGCGATATTCCACCGGCGTCTCCGAAAGCCTGATCGGGCTGGCCACCTGCGGAACACTCCCCGCCAACGGATGGGGAATATCGATAGCCAGCCCACGAGCCTGCACCTGCGGATCAGCAAACATCTGCGCCAGATCATTGATCGGCCCGCATGGAACTCCCGCCCGCTCCAACTGACTGACCCACTCCGCTGTCGTCTTGAACACCGTAGCCTGGCGAATCAGCGGAATCAGCTCCGCCCGGTTGGCCACCCGCAGCTTGTTGGTAGCGAATCGCGGATCGTCCGCCCACTGCGGCTGACCTGCCACTTCGGCGAACTTGCGGAATTGCCCATCGTTACCCACGGTCAGGATGAAATCCCCATCCGCCGTCGGAAAGTCCTGGTAGGGCACGATATTCGGATGCGCATTACCCAACCGGCGCGGTGGCGTCCCCGTCGTGAGGTAGTTCATTGCCTGGTTGGCCAGACATGCCACCTGCACATCCAGCAGCGCCATATCGATATGCTGCCCGCCACCATGCTGTTCCCGATGGGAGAGTGCAGCCAAAATGGCGACCGTCGAATACAGCCCGGTCAGAATGTCCGTCAGCGCCACCCCCACCTTCACCGGCCCGGCGCCCTCTTCACCATCCGGACGCCCGGTCAGGCTCATCAGCCCGCCCAGCCCCTGAATCATGAAGTCATAACCAGCGCGCTTGGCATAAGGACCGGTCTGACCGAATCCGGTAATGGAGCAATAGATCAGATTCGGATTGATCTGACGGAGGCTTTCGTAGTCCAGCCCATAGGCGGCCAGGCCACCCACCTTGAAGTTCTCGATCACCACATCGGACTTCGCCGCCAGCTCCCGCACCAGCTTCTGGCCCTCGGCCTGGGTGAAGTCGATGGTCACCGAACGCTTGTTACGGTTGGCCGACAGGTAATAAGCCGCCTCGCTGGTGTTCTCGCCATTGCCATCCTTGAGGAAGGGCGGCCCCCAGGCACGGGTATCGTCCCCGCTCCCAGGCCGCTCGACCTTTATGACCTCCGCCCCCAGATCCGCAAGGATCTGCCCGGACCACGGCCCGGCCAGTACCCGCGACAGATCCAGGACCCGCAAATGAGATAGCGCGCCCATGGACTGGCTCCTTATTAATAGAAGGCCTGGATGCCGGTCTGCGCACGACCGAGAATCAGCGCATGCACGTCATGGGTGCCCTCGTAGGTGTTGACCACCTCAAGGTTGACCAGATGGCGGGCCACGCCGAACTCGTCGGAGATGCCATTGCCACCCAACATGTCCCGGGCCAGGCGGGCGATATCCAGGGCCTTGCCGCAGGAGTTGCGCTTCATGATCGAAGTGATCTCCACCGCCGCAGTGCCCTCGTCCTTCATCCGCCCCAGTCGCAGGCAGCCCTGCAGGGCCAGGGTGATTTCAGTCTGCATGTCGGCCAGCTTCTTCTGGATCAACTGGTTCGCCGCCAGGGGACGACCGAACTGCTGACGATCCAGTGTGTATTGGCGAGCGGTATGCCAGCAAGCTTCCGCGGCACCCAGGGCACCCCAGGAAATGCCATAACGCGCCGAGTTCAGGCAGGTGAACGGACCTTTCAGGCCACGTACATCCGGGAAGATGTTCTCGTCCGGAACAAAGACGTTGTCCATGACGATCTCACCAGTGATCGACGCACGCAGCCCGACCTTGCCGTGAATCGCCGGTGCACTGAGACCTTGCCACCCTTTCTCCAGGACGAATCCACGGATATCACCGGCATCGTCCTTCGCCCAGACCACGAATACATCAGCGATCGGGCTGTTGGTGATCCACATCTTGCTGCCGCTCAAGCGGTAGCCGCCGTCCACTTTCTTTGCACGAGTAATCATCGAACCCGGGTCGGAACCGTGATTAGGCTCGGTCAGACCGAAGCAACCGATCCACTCGCCGCTGGCCAGCTTGGGCAGGTACTTCTGTTTCTGCGCCTCGGTACCGAATTCATTGATCGGCACCATCACCAGCGAAGACTGCACGCTCATCATCGAGCGGTAGCCAGAGTCGATGCGCTCCACTTCACGGGCGATCAGGCCGTAGCACACGTAGTTCAGGCCACTGCCGCCGTACTGCTCGGGAATGGTTGCACCCAGCAGTCCTACCTCACCCATTTCCCGGAAGATCGCAGGATCGGTCTGCTCATGACGAAAGGCTTCCAGCACGCGAGGTGCCAGCTTGTCCTGGGCGAAGCTGTAGGCGCTGTCACGCACCATGCGCTCCTCTTCGGTGAGCTGCTGATCCAGAAGCAGCGGGTCGATCCAGTTGAAGCTTGCTTTGCCGGCCATGGGGAAGTCCTCGAAGTAGGAAAGGGATGATTTTTGTCGTGCATTGATCCTAGGCCCGAACGGGCAGGGCGACAAACGAGGATTCCGCAACCTCCTGTGATAATTTCTCACTTCGTAACGAGCATGCCGGCCATTTCCCAGGCCGATTAGTGAGGTTGACGTATATGCGCCGCAAGATCCCCAGTACCACGGCCCTAGTCTGCTTCGAGGCCGCGGCCCGCCACGAGAGCTTCACCAAGGCAGCGCAGGAGCTATCCCTGACCCAGGGCGCCGTCTGTCGGCAGATAGGTGGGCTGGAGGAGTTTCTCAATGTCGAACTGTTCCGCCGCTCACGACGCGGGGTAAAGCTGACCGAAGCCGGTTTGTCCTACAGCCGCCGGGTAGCGACCCAACTCGACGCCGTCGAACGCGACACCTTGTCAGTGATGGGCCAGCAGGGCGCCAACGTGATCGAACTGGCGGTGGTGCCCACCTTCGGCACCCAGTGGCTGCTGCCACGCCTCAAGGATTTCCAGCAGCACCACCCGGACGTCACGGTCAACCTGACCAACCGCACCCGCCCGTTCCTGTTCGCCGACACCAGTTTCGATGCCGCTATCTACTTCGGCGATGCCGACTGGTCCGGTACGCAGTCCCACCGATTGATGGATGAAAGCCCCGTTCCGGTATGCAGCCCGTCACTGCTGGGAGAACAGGCAACGCTCGACCCACAGGCCATCGCCCGGCTCCCGCTGCTGCAACAGACCACCCGACCTTACGCCTGGCGCCAGTGGTTCAACAGCCTGGAGATGAATGTCGCCCGCGACATGACAGGCCCGCGCTATGAACTATTCTCGATGCTGGCCCAAGCGGCGATGCACGACATGGGCATAGCACTGATTCCGCCGTTCCTGATCCAGCGCGAACTGGAGGAGGGCAGGCTGGTCATTGCCAACGCCCACGGACTGTCCAGCATCAAGGCGTATTACCTGATGATTCCGGAAAGAAAGGTCGAATCGGCCTCCCTGCGTGCTTTCCGCGACTGGCTGGTAAACGAGGCACAGCGCTATACCGCGGCGCACAAGGACCAAACGGACTAGTTGACTTGGTAGTCAATAAAATTGAACACCTACAGATATACGTAAATGTCGCAGTTGCGACAACTGTTCCGGCCGCCTGAAAAAAGCCCTGTAACCCCAATGTCTACGGGGCTTTAACCCTCGAAAAACGACCTTTTTCGTCCTCTCCACGAAAATTGTCAGAGAATTTTTAAAAACTCCCCTAAGGTCGCTAAAGCCCGTATTTGGCGGGCTCAAGCCTGCCTGTTGCGACAAGTGGTCACAGGGTGACTTGTAGTTTGATTAAAGTTTCCATTCAGAACCCATTGAAGCGATTCAGGATCGCTTGCAAAATGCCGCGCCCCGCCTCGTTCAGGCGGGATCGTGCTGATCGGCCGCCCAGACGCACCATCCGCAGTGCGCTGGTTCAACAACAAAAGATCACGCAGGAGAAATGACGTGCACATTGGTGTTCCTCTCGAAACGCAGACGGGCGAAACACGGGTCGCTGCCACTCCCGAAACCATCAAGAAACTGGTGGGCCAGGGTCATCAGGTCATTGTTCAACGTGGTGCTGGCATCAATGCCAGCATTCCGGACAGTGCCTATGAGGCGGTCGGCGCCGTTCTTGGAAGCGCCGCCGATGCGTTTGGCGCGCAGCTTGTCTTGAAAGTCGTAGCGCCCAACGACAGCGAACTGGGCCAGATCAAGAGCGGCAGCGTGCTTGCGGGCATGCTCAATCCGTTCAACAACGACCTCATCGCCAAGATGGCCGAACGCGGTATCACCGCCTTCGCCCTCGAAGCCGCGCCACGCACCTCCCGGGCCCAGAGCCTGGACGTGCTGTCCTCGCAGGCCAACATCGCCGGCTACAAGGCCGTGTTGCTCGCCGCGCACCACTATCCACGCTTCATGCCGATGCTGATGACGGCTGCCGGTACGGTGAAAGCCGCCCGGGTGCTGATTCTCGGCGCCGGTGTGGCCGGCCTGCAGGCCATCGCCACGGCCAAGCGCCTGGG
>DQAA01000155.1 GCA_003523465.1 Pseudomonas sp. | reverse complement strand
TGGCAAGCCAGCTCCCACAGGTCTGCGGCAAGCCAACAAATCATGCGGTAATCCTTGAGAGCGGGCCTGGCCCGCTTTTGTATTCATGACCATGAACAAACCCACGCTGCACCCACGTAATCGCCACCAGGGCCGCTACGACTTCCCCCAGTTGATCAAGAGCAGCCCGGAACTGGCGCGCTTCACCATCACCAATCCCTACGGCAAGCCGAGCATCGACTTCGCTGATCCGGAGGCGGTGCGGGTGTTCAACCGGGCGCTGCTCAAGGCCCAGTACGGTATCCAGTTCTGGGATATCCCCGCCGACTACCTGTGCCCGCCGATCCCTGGCCGTGCCGATTACCTGCACGCCCTGGCCGACCTGCTGGCCGAGGAAAACGCCGGGGAGATCCCGCGCGGTGCGCAAGTCCAGGCGCTGGACGTCGGTGTCGGCGCCAACTGCATCTACCCGTTGCTGGGCAATGCCGATTACCGCTGGCGCTTCGTCGGTTCGGATATCGACCCCGTAGCCCTGGCGGCGGCCAACGCCATCGTCCAGGCCAACGGCCTCGGCAAGTTCATCAGCCTGCGCCAGCAGGGCAATCGCAAGCACATCCTCACCGGCCTGCTGGCCGCCGAGGANNCCGACCTGACCTTGTGCAACCCGCCCTTCCACGCCTCCCGCGAGGAAGCCACCCGCGGCAGCCAACGCAAGTGGCGTGCCCTGGGCAAGGCTGACCCCAAGCGCAAGCTGCCGGTGCTGAACTTCGGCGGGCAGAACAACGAGCTGTGGTGCGAGGGCGGCGAGATTCGTTTCGTCACCCAGCTGGTACAGGAGAGCAAGGCCCTGGGCCAGCAGGTACTGTGGTTCAGCAGCCTGGTGTCGAAGGCCTCGAACCTGCCCGGTATCGAAGCCGCGCTGAAGAAAGCCGGCGCCGTGGAGCAACGAGTCATGGAGATGGGCCAGGGGCAGAAACAGAGTCGCCTGGTGGCCTGGACCTTCCAGGACGCCAGCGCTCGCCAGCTGTGGCGCCAGCAGCGCTGGAAGTAAGCAACTTTCTGCAGACGTAAAAAAACCGCATCAGGCTCGCGCCGGATGCGGTTTTTTCGTGCTGCTTACAATTACTTGTTTACAGCGTCGGTCAGCACTTTGGCTGGCACGAACTTGACGACTTTCTTGGCAGCGATTTCGATGGCAGCGCCAGTCGAAGGGTTGCGGCCGGTACGGGCAGGACGCTCGGTGATTTTCAGCTTGCCAATGCCTGGCAGGGTGATTTCGCTGCCGTTTTCCAGTTGATCGGCAACGATCTGGCCCAGTTGCTCCAGTGCGTTACGCGCGGTGGTTTTCGGCGCGTCGATAGCTTCAGCGATATCGGCGATCAGTTGGTCTTTGGTCAATGCCATGGTGGTGTTCCTTCCCTAATCAAATTCAGTGAGTTTGCAGAGTGCCGCGTCAGCTATCGGTTCCGGCTCCGTATCTCGGGCGGCCGGGGGTACTTCCATTTGCCAATCGCGGATGTAGATACCTAAAAAAGCGATTGGTTCGACGTGACGCCAGCGGTCTGCCAGCAATGCGCCGTAAGGGGGGCGCAAGACCGGGCAAAACTACCACAGGAATAGATAAATATCCGCCTTGACCAAGGCAAAAGTGCCGGTTTTTCGGGGGTTTACACAAAATATCGCAAAAAACAGAACGAAAAACGAACAGGACCGACCCATCCCCCCACTGGAAGTCCGTCCATGGGCCTGGGTGGGTTACACTTGGCAACTTTGCCACGCCCTGCGCCACACCTTCATTGAGCCGAGAATTCCATGCCGATCCGTCATTGCATCGTCCACCTGATCGACAAGAAACCCGATGGCAGCCCTGCGGTCCTGCATGCGCGCGATTCCGAACTGGCCGAGTCGACCGCTATCGAAAACCTCCTGGCCGACCTGAATGACAGCTACAACGCCAAGCAGGGCAAGGCCTGGGGCTTCTTCCACGCCGAGTCCGGCGCCCACCCGTTCAGCGGCTGGCTGAAGGAATACCTGGACAGCGAAAAGACCTTCACCGAGTTCAGCCGCATCGCGGTGGAACATCTGCAGAAGCTGATGGAAGAGTCGAACCTGTCGGTGGGCGGCCATGTGCTGTTCGCCCACTACCAGCAAGGCATGACCGACTACCTGGCCATCGCCCTGCTGCACCACAGCGAAGGCGTGGCGGTGAACGCCGAGCTGGATGTCACCCCGTCCCGCCACCTGGACCTCAGCCAGTTGCACCTGGCCGCGCGAATCAATATCTCCGAGTGGCGCAACAACCAGAATTCGAAGCAGTACATCTCGTTCATCAAGGGCAAGAACGGCAAGAAGGTCTCGGACTACTTCCGTGACTTCATCGGCTGCCAGGAGGGCGTCGACGGACCCGGCGAAACCCGCACCCTGCTCAAGGCCTTCAGCGACTTCGTCGAGGCCGAGGACCTGCCCGAGGAAGCCGCCCGCGAGAAGACCCAGACACTGGTCGACTACGCCACCAGCCAGACCCGCGCCGGTGAGCCGGTCACGCTTGAAGAGCTGTCCGGGCTGATCGACGAAGACCGTCCGAAAGCCTTCTACGACCATATCCGCAACAAGGACTACGGCCTGTCGCCGGAGATCCCTGCCGACAAACGCACCCTCAATCAATTCCGCCGCTTCACCGGCCGCGCCGAGGGCCTGTCGATCAGCTTCGAGGCGCATCTGCTCGGCTCGAAGATCGAGTACGACGAGGAAGCCGGGACCCTGATCATCAAGGGCCTGCCGACCCAACTGACCGACCAGTTGAAGCGCCGCAAGGACTGAGCCGCTGATACGAACTGGCATTTTGGTCAGTAGCAGCGCCTGTGCCTGACTCCTTAGCCTGAGATTGTCGCCATCGGCAATCTCGGCCCCCATGCCCCGATCGTGGTGACTTCCAGCCATTCAACCTTCGCTTGCCGGAGTGTGAACGATGAAGACACTTGCGACGCTTCTCGCACTGGCCACCGCACTCGTCTGCGGAGTTGCCCTCGGCAACCCTGGCCAGGAAACGGTCAACGCCATGAACGCCCGTCTTTTCGACCAGAGACTGGATTGCGGTGCGCACTCGATGCCCGCGTTTCTCTGCACTGGCGTCATAGTAAGGGCCACCGATAATCCAAGGTTCTGGGTCCCCCAGGAGAAAAACATCAAGTCGGGCGCGATCTCCGCCTCGTACCTGCGCAACGATGCCAAGTTCAAGATGCTGGTCTTCGGTCGCAACAATGGCTTCACCTTGTACCCGGTGCTCAAGAATCCGCCGAACAACCAGACCTACGAGGTGCTCTGCGCCTACCCCAACGACGGCGGCACGGACAACCGCACCGACCGCGGCTGCGGGGATCATGTGCAGAACCCGGAAGTGCAGAACTACTGTGACCTGATGGGCATCATGACCGGAGAGGAATGGAGCAGAAGATTCCACTCGGACAAGGTGCTTTACAGCGAAATCTGCGCCTTCGACGTGCGCGACCGTCGCGATGCCCACGCCGGCCCTGCCTTCATGGCCAGCATCAACGCCCGCAACCTGGGCGGTGAAACCCTGTTCCCCGTGCAGAACGAACTGCGCATCGCCACCTGGGGCAACAACCCGCCCTTCGACCCTCCCGTGGAAAGCACCTTCTACACCACCCCTCCGGCGTCCGGCACCTCGGGCCTCGAGAATGCCCGGGCCAACCAGATCGAATGGTGGCTGGCGAGCAGGCAGTACCTGCCACTGGTCAAGCTGAACCTGCCGCAGACCATGGCAGCCAATCCCAGCTTCGGCTTCGACGTCGCGGACCAGGTGATGCAGCCCGTCAGCGAACCCGACCGGTGCCCGAGCTTCATCAAAAGCTCGACCTGGAAAACCGAACGCAAAAATGCGTACTTCGCAGCCCAACTGGACAGCCTGCAGATCGAACTCAGCGATTGCGCGAAAAACCTCCCGCCCAGTCAATTGAACAACCTGTTCAACGAGATCGCGGCGCGCCATTACCGGGACGAGAAATGGGGAGACCACCCGGTCCTGACCGACGATGCCACCCAGAATGCGGCGCTGGTCCAGGCGAAAGGCTACCCCCGTGCGGCTCACATCGTCAGCGGCATGCGCGCGCAACTGGCCTGCCAGCTGGCATTGGCAACACGGCCGGCGATCATCACCCTGGAACCCAAGCGGGCCGAAGGTACGACCGAAGCGCTGAAGAACATGAACTGCAACCTCTAGCCGAATGTGCCCGCAAAGGAGGCCACCAGCGCCTCCTTGGCGCTTTTGCGCAGGCGCTTGATGAGGCGCTCATGACGCAGGGCCTGGGACTTGTCCGGCCAGGCTTCGACATAGACCAGGGCCACCGCCGGGCTGGTGCTGAAATAACGCGCCCCCTGGCCCTTCTGGTGAGCGACGAAACGCTTTTCGGGGTTATCGCTGATCCCGCAGTACAGCGAGCCATTGGCGGCTCGCACGAGATACACGTACCAGGGCTTTTCAGAGGAGGCAGGAGTGGCGGCGTCGGTCACGATGAACTGAAGGGTCTGACGGCAGGAGCCGACAGCTTACCGCCTCACCGCCCGCTCTGGAACGCGCGCAGCCCCTTGAGCGCCTGCTGGCCGACCTTGTTGCGCAGGAATGGCGTCCAGCCCAGCAGCAGGCCCGGCGTGCCCAGCGCCTGGCGGGACCAGCGCCAGAAATCGAAGACATCATGGTGCTCGACGATCAGCCCGTCGCGGATCACGAAGGTGGCTCGGATATCGTTGACCACCACGCGCCCGGTCTGGCTGAACAGGTAGGTCGCCACCCAGTGCGCCGAGCCGCCGCGTTCGTCGGCACGGACGCTGTCGAAGGTCAGGGAAAAGTCCTTGGCGCGGCTGGTGAGCATGCGCCACATATCGCCGGCGTCCTTGCCGCGCAGGGTACCGAACGCCGGGTCGCTGAAGACGATGTCGGGGCTGTAGCAGGCGACCATCGCCTCGGCATCCAGGCGCTGGAAGGCCTGGTAGAAGCGGTTGATCAGTTCACTGTTGGCATCGCTCATGACGGGTTCCATCACCGGGAAGATCGAGCGTGCACGATAGTCCGGCTAGCGGCACAAGGCCAGCGCCATCAGCCGGACTTATAAGGCGTCCTCAGATCCGCTCGCTGGTGGCCTGGACATACTGCGTGCGCCCCGCCTTGAGGCCGAACACGATGGCAGCGATGCCGATCACCGCGAAGATCCAGCCCACGGCGCTCCAGCCACCGGACAGGTCGTGTACCAACCCCACGGCAAAGGGCCCGGCGGACGCCAGGGTATAGCCGACCCCCTGGGCCATGCTCGACAGGTGGGCAGCGACATGGGCGTCCCTGGAGCGCAGCACGATCAGGGTCAGGGCCAGGGCGAAAGTGCCACCCTGTCCGATGCCGAGGACCACGGCCCAACCCCAGAGCCCGCCCAGCGGCGCGTACAGGCAGCCGAACAGGCCGGCCAGGGTCAGGACCATGACGATCACGATGGCTAGGCGCTGGTCCTTGCCGCGAGTCGCCAGCATCGGTGCGGTCAGGGCGCTGAGCAGTTGCACGATGACCGAGCCGGACAGCACCAGCCCNNACGGCCGATGAGGATCGATGGCAACCAGCCGAAGACGATGTAGGCCAGCGAGGATTGCAGGCCCATGTACAGGGTGACCTGCCAGGCCAGGCGATCGCGCCAAAGACCGCGCACCTGGAAGGCCGCATGGTGCGCCCCATGGCCTTGACGGGCCTGGGGCAGCCAGATCAGCGCCGCGACCAGCGCAGGCACCAGCCAGACACCCAGGCCAAGGCGCCAGTCATCACC
>DQAA01000154.1:13007-16874 GCA_003523465.1 Pseudomonas sp. | reverse complement strand
AGCCCGGGGTGACCGCGCACCACGTAACACCGCACAAATCGTCGACCACCCGCCCGCACCGCCGCCCGCGCAAGCCTGCGCCGATCGTCGAGACGGAAGTCATCGCCGACAGCCCCGCCGCCATCGAAGTCGCCCATGCGCCCCACGGCACCAGCGAGGACAGTTCTTCCGCCAAGCTGCCGCACACCTACCCCTACACCACCCGCATGCGCCGCGCCGAGTACGACAAGGCCAAGCACGCGCTGCAGATCGAGTTGCTGAAGGTGCAGAACTGGGTCAAGGAAACCGGCCAGCGCGTGGTGATCCTGTTCGAAGGCCGTGACGCTGCGGGCAAGGGCGGGACCATCAAGCGCTTCATGGAGCACCTGAACCCCCGCGGTGCGCGCATCGTCGCCCTGGAGAAGCCTTCCGAGCAGGAAAAAGGCCAGTGGTACTTCCAGCGCTACATCCAGCACCTGCCGACCTCGGGTGAAATGGTCTTCTTCGACCGCTCCTGGTACAACCGCGCGGGTGTCGAGCGGGTCATGGACTTCTGCTCGCCGCTGCAATACCTGGAGTTCATGCGCCAGGTTCCCGAGCTGGAACGCATGCTGTGCAACAGCGGCATCCTGCTGTTCAAGTACTGGTTCTCGGTGAACCGCGAAGAACAGCTGCGCCGCTTCATCTCGCGCCGCGACGACCCGCTCAAGCACTGGAAGCTGTCGCCCATCGACATCAAGTCGCTGGACAAGTGGGGCGAGTACACGGCGGCCAAGGAAGCCATGTTCTTCCACACCGACACCGCCGATGCGCCGTGGACGGTGATCAAGTCGGACGACAAGAAGCGCGCGCGCCTCAACTGCATCCGCCACTTCCTCAACTCCCTCGACTATCCGGGCAAGGACTTCCGCGTCGCCCATGAACCCGACCCGCTGCTGGTGGGCCGCGCGTCCCGCGAAATCGAGGAAGACCTGCGTGACGAGGATGAAGTCGAGCTGCGCAGCCAGGTCAGCGCCCTGACACTGCCGCGCTGATCCACCCTCCCGCCGTCTCGCACGGGATGACTGCCTGTCGCCCGTCGAGACGGCGAACGCCTCCCCGGCTTGGGTTTCCCGGTCAACTGCGCTTCAATACGCGCACTTTGACTGATTCCGCACAAGGGAACCCTATGGCCTCGAACACCAAGCAACAGAAACGCGCCAAGCGCGCCGCCGCCAAAGCCCGCGAAAACCGTATGGTGCGCAGCGGCCAGGCGGTCAAGAGCAGTGGCGAGGCGTCCAGCGCCAGCATTGAGCAGGTGTTCAACAAGGCCATGGAGTCCGGCAGCTACACCGCCATGTTCGAGAAGATGAAGAGCGCCCAGGAAACCAGCCTGGAAGCGATGATCGCCGTATTCATGGTCGACCCGCTGCTGACCCTGGTGCTCAAGGGCCACAGCGAAGACCGCGCCACCGACTACATCTGCATGGTCTTCTGCGCCTACCGCAAATGGCTGGACGGCACCGAAGAAGCCGAAGCCATGGCCTGGCTGGAAAGCGACGAGTTCCAAGAGGCGTACGTGGCGGCGTCGGAGCTGGTGTCCAAGCAGAAGAAATTCGCCTGACGCTACAAGGTTCGTGCAAAGCTGGTTTTACAAGGAGTACAGGATGCCCTCGAACAACAAGCAGCAGAAACGCGCCAAGCGTGCCGCCGCCAAAGCCAAGCAGAACCGCATGGTGCGAAACGGAAACGCAGCCCCCAGAGACAGCGCGCCTGAAACCTCGGTCGTCGACCTGATCCTCAGTGGCTTTGATTCCGGGCATTACCAGAGCCTGTACCCGAAAATGTACGAAGCCGAGAAAATCAGCTTCGCCCAGATGTTCGTCGTCTTCTTCGACGACCCTCTCACCCTGGTAGCGGAGGACGACTACACACAGTCCTACGCCTTCTATGTCGAGAAAATCCTGTGCGCCTATCACCACTGGCGACACAACAGCACCAAGGAAGAAGCTACAGCCTGGTATCTGAGCGAAGAGATACAGGATGCTTTCATGGACGGCGCAGACATCCAGCTCAATCGTCAATACCGAATCGAAAGCTGACACCCCCAATAAAAAAGGCCGCGATTCAATCGCGGCCTTTACCTTTCAAACCACTCAGTTATCCATCACCAGGCTTCCACCCTTCTCCGCCTTGCGCTTGCGCGCCACCAGCAGGCCGGCAGCCACCACGGCAATGCTCAGCAGGCCGGTGGAGATCACCTCGGCGCGGTGGTCAGGACGGATCAGCATCAGGGTCAGCACGCCGACGATGAAGAAGATGGTCACCCAGGTCAGCACCGGGAAGGCCCACATCTTGAAGTCGATCTTCTCGCCGCGCGCCATGCGCTGGCGGCGCATCCGCAGTTGCGAAACGGCAATCACCAGGTACACCAGCAAGGCGATCGCCCCCGAACTGGCCAGCAGGAATTCGAACACCTGCGCCGGCGCGACATAGTTGGCGAACACGGTCAGGAACGCCGCCGCCGTGGACAGCAGCACCGCCCAGTGCGGCGTACCGCTGCGGTTGGTGCGCTGGGCGATGACCGGGGCGTCGCCGCGCTTGCTCAGGGAGAACAGCATGCGCGACGAGGTGTACAGCGCCGAGTTGAGGCAGCTGGTCACGGCGATCAGCACGACGATATCGACGATCAGCTTGGCGTGCGGGATGCCCATCAGTTGCAGAACGGTCTGGTACGAGCCGACTTCCGCCAGCTCGCCGGCATTCCACGGAACCAGGGCGACGACGATGAAGATCGAGACGAGGTAGAACAGGAAGATCCGCCAGATCACCGAGTTGGTCGCCTTGCTGATCTGCTTGCCCGGGTCCTTCGACTCGGCGGCGGCGATGGTGACGATCTCGGTACCCATGAACGAGAACATGGTGGTCAGCATGGCGCCCAGTACCGCGCCAAGGCCGTTGGGCATGAAGCCCTGGGTGTCGAACAGATGGCTGACACCGCTGACCTGGCTGTGCGGCATGAAACCGAAGATCGCTGCCAGGCCGAGAATGATGAAGCCGATGATCGCCACGACTTTGAGCAGGGCGAACCAGAATTCGAATTCACCGTAGTTCTTCACGCTGAACAGGTTGGTCGCGGTCAGCAGCAAGGTGATGACCAAGGTGAAGACCCAGATCGCCACGTCGGGGAACCAGGCATTGAGGATGGTCGCGGCAGCGTTGGCCTCCAGCGGGATGACCAGCACCCAGAACCACCAGTACAACCAGCCGATGGTGAAACCTGCCCAGTGCCCGATGGCACGGTCGGCGTAGGTGGAGAAGGATCCGGTGTCCGGCGAGGCCACGGCCATTTCGCCGAGCATGCGCATCACCAGGACGACCAAAGTGCCCGCCGCAGCGTAAGCCAGGAGCACCGCAGGCCCCGCGGCAGCGATGGCGTGGCCGGAACCGACGAACAGACCGGCGCCGATGACGCCTGCGATGGACAGCATGGTCACATGCCGTTGCTTGAGCCCCTGAGCGAGGTCATTGGAATTGTGCTTACCGCTCATAAAACTACCTATGCAAAGAATGGGAGATCGTCCCGCGATTGGAGCCGCATGCCCTTTTGAGGCACCCCGCGTCTCGTGACAGGTAGATGGCAATAAGCGGGCCAGATCGATGGCCGCCCATTTTCGAAACACCTTGAAACCACGCTCCGCCGGGCCTGCGGCGCTTTCAGCCAGCCTCTGGCCGAAAGGTCGCCAAACTTGCCAGACTTTGCCGGATTACTGAAATACCCACTTACAATTAGAAATGGGTGCTCCATAACCGAACATGGGTAACACCTTGTGCAACTTTATGGATCAAAGCGGTGTAACCATTCAGTGCAACCACACCTGCAAAAGGTGCTACCGAAACCCGGCGCGA
>DQAA01000154.1:0-12917 GCA_003523465.1 Pseudomonas sp. | reverse complement strand
CCCCCGGCCGACCACCCTGCTCGCCCTTCTTGGCTGCGATCCGAGCGCTATGCTAGCGTTGCGCCTCGCCAGGACGGCCGCCAACAGCAGAACGCACAGAACATATGAGGACCGCACATGGCCCAGGCCACGCCCGCGCTGGAAATCCGCAACCTGCACAAGCGCTACGGCGAGCAGGAAATTCTCAAGGGCATCTCCCTTACCGCCCGTGACGGCGACGTGATTTCCATCCTCGGCTCCTCCGGTTCCGGCAAGTCGACCTTGCTGCGCTGCATCAACCTCCTGGAAAACCCGCACCAGGGCGAAATCCTCGTCGCCGGCGAGACCCTCAAGCTCAAGACCGCGCGCAATGGCGAGCTGGTCGCCGCCGACAACAAGCAGATCAACCGCCTGCGCAGCGAAATCGGCTTCGTCTTCCAGAACTTCAACCTGTGGCCGCACCTGAGCATCCTCGACAACATCATCGAGGCGCCGCGCCGCGTGCTGGGCCAGAGCAAGGCCGAGGCCATCGAGCACGCCGAAGCGCTGCTGGAGAAGGTCGGCATCCACAACAAGCGCCACAGCTACCCCACCGAGCTTTCCGGCGGCCAGCAGCAGCGCGCCGCCATCGCCCGCACCCTGGCGATGAAGCCCAAGGTCATCCTGTTCGATGAACCGACCTCCGCCCTGGACCCGGAAATGGTCCAGGAAGTCCTCAACGTCATCCGCGCCCTGGCCGACGAAGGCCGGACCATGCTGCTGGTGACCCACGAAATGAACTTCGCCCGGCAAGTGTCGAGTGAAGTCGTGTTCCTTCACCAAGGCCTCATCGAAGAGCAAGGATCGCCGCAGCAGGTTTTCGAAAACCCGACCTCGGCGCGTTGTAAGCAATTCATGTCCAGCAACCGCTAACGGAGCAACACGCATGCAGAACTACAAGAAATATCTCCTGGCCGCTGCCGCCACGCTGGTGTTCTCGGCCAACGCGATGGCCGCGGAAAAACTGCGGATGGGTATCGAAGCCGCTTACCCACCGTTCAACAGCAAGGACGCCAGCGGCCAGGTGGTCGGCTTCGACAAGGACATCGGCGACGCCCTGTGCGCCAAGATGAAGGTCGAGTGCGAAGTGGTCACCTCCGACTGGGACGGCATCATCCCGGCACTGAACGCCAAGAAGTTCGACTTCATCGTCTCGTCGCTGTCGATCACCGATGAGCGCAAGCAGGCGGTGGACTTCACCAACCGCTACTACTCCAACAAGCTGCAGTTCATCGCGCCGAAAAACGTCGACTTCAAGACCGACAAGGACTCCCTGAAAGGCAAGGTCATCGGCACCCAGCGCGCCACCCTGTCCGCCACCTGGCTGGAAGACACCTACGGCGGCGACATCAAGGTCAGCCTGTACGACACCCAGGAAAACGCCTACCTCGACCTGACTTCCGGCCGTGTCGATGCGCTGCTGGCCGACAAGTACGTGAACTACGACTGGCTGAAGTCGGATGCCGGCAAAAACTACGAGTTCAAAGGTGAGCCTGTAGTGGAAAGCGACGAAATCGGTATCGCCGTGCGCAAGGGCGACAAGGAACTCGTCAACAAGCTGAACGCGGCCCTGGCAGAAATCATCGCCGACGGCACCTACAAGAAGATCAACGAGAAATACTTCCCGTTCGATATCTATTGATTCGCCCCGACCGACACCGCCTTGTGCGGTGTCGGTCTCTTGAACATTCCTGCCCCTGAATATTGATCTACACGGATTCGGTCCGGCGCTCGCGGCTGGCACGCTGATGACCGTCAAACTGGCGCTCTCGGCCCTGTGCCTGGGCCTGGTGCTCGGCCTGCTCGGCGCCCTCGCCAAGACCTCGCCGTACAAATCGCTGCGCTGGATCGGTGGCAGCTACTCGACCATCGTTCGCGGCGTACCGGAACTGCTCTGGGTGCTTTTCATCTATTTCGGTTCGGTCACCCTGATGAGCAACCTGGGCGACCTGATCGGCGTCCCGGGCCTTGCCCTCAGCGCCTTCGCTGCCGGCGTCATCGCCCTTGGCCTGTGCTTCGGCGCCTATGCCACGGAAGTCTTCCGCGGCGCGTTGCTGGCCATTCCCAAGGGCCATCGTGAAGCCGGCATGGCCCTCGGCCTGTCGAAAGGCCGGATCTTCTCGCGTCTGGTCCTGCCGCAGATGTGGCGTATCGCCCTGCCGGGCCTGGGCAACCTGTTCATGATCCTGATGAAGGACACCGCGCTGGTCTCGGTGATCGGCCTGGAAGAAATCATGCGCCAGGCGCAAAACGGCGTTAACACCGCCAAGGATCCCTTCACCTTCTACGCCGTTGCGGCCTTCATCTACCTCGGCCTGACCATCATTGCCATGACCGGCATGCACTTGATGGAAAAACGCGCCGGACGCGGTTTTGCGAGGGCCAACTCATGAATTGGGAAGTCATCATCAAATGGCTGCCGCGGCTCTCCGAAGGCGCGGCACTGACCCTGGAGCTGCTGGCGATCGCCGTCACCCTCGGCCTGATCATCGCCATCCCGCTGGGCATCGCCCGCTCCTCGCAGCGCTGGTACGTGCGGGCACTGCCGTATGGCTACATCTTCTTCTTCCGTGGCACGCCGCTGCTGGTGCAGTTGTTCCTGGTCTACTACGGCCTGGCGCAGTTCGACGCGGTCAGAAACAGCTCGCTGTGGCCTTACCTGCGTGACCCGTTCTGGTGTACCGCGCTGACCATGACCCTGCACACCGCCGCCTACATCGCCGAGATCCTGCGCGGCTCGCTGCAGGCGATCCCCCGGGGCGAGATCGAAGCGGCGCGGGCGCTGGGCATGTCCCGCGCCACCGCGATGATCCACATCCTTCTCCCTCGTGCCGCGCGCATCGGTCTGCCGGCGTACAGCAACGAAGTGATCCTGATGCTCAAGGCCAGTGCCCTGGCCAGTACCGTCACCTTGCTCGACATCACCGGCATGGCGCGCACGATCATCGCCCGGACCTACATGCCGGTAGAGATCTTCTTCGCGGCGGGCGTGTTCTACCTGGTGATCTCGTTCGTGCTGGTGCAGTGCTTCAAGCTGCTGGAGCGCAAGTTGCGGGTGGATGCGGTGTACGGCCGCTAAATCTCCAGATCCCCGCTCTCTCCTTGTGGGAGCGGGTTCACCCGCGATTGGCCGGCCCTGCCCACCACAACTGTCGAAAACACCCAGGCTTCCTGTGGGAGCTGGCTTGCCAGCGATGAGGCCCTCAAGTCCTCCACACCCACTGGCCATGTAACCTGACCCCGTGGGCTGCACATGGAAAACACCCAACTCCTCCCCCGCTTCCAGGCCCTGGATCACTTCCTCCGGCAACACCGCGACCTCTGGCATCCGCGCCCCTTCACCAGCCTGCAACTCCCCTGGGAGCTTGATTACCCGGAACTGGCCGAGTGGCTGCGCAACCAATCCCTGGACCACGCCGACGCCGCCCACAACGACCCTTGCAGCGTCCCGGCGCCGGCCCCTTATCCACAACTGTCCGCCCAGGCTCGGCAACTGGCGAGGGTGGACGACTTATCCACAGTCCCTTTGACGCCAGCAAACCCACGCCTCAACGTCGACGTCCCCGGCCGCAAATGGCAGCAGATCGAAGCCTTCGCCGCGCACCTCGACTTCGCCGGGCGTCCTCTACATTGGCTGGATTGGTGTTCCGGCAAAGGCCACCTTGGCCGCCGCCTGCTGGGATCCGAGCAACACCTGACCTGCCTTGAATACGATCCCGCACTGGTCGCCGCCGGAGAACAGCTCAGCCAGCACCACCACCTCCCGGCCGAGCACCGGTTGCAGGACGTCATGGCCCCGAGCGCTGCCGAGCAGATCACCGCCGCCCACACACCGGTGGCCTTGCATGCCTGCGGCGACCTCCACGTTCGGTTGATCCACCTCGCGGCAGCCAAGGGTTGTGCACAACTCGCCATCGCACCTTGCTGCTACAACCGCACCTCGGGCCCGCACTACCAACCCTTATCCACAGCCGGTCGCGCATCTTCCTTGCAGCTGGACCTCGACGACCTCGGCCTCCCGCTCAGCGAAACCGTCACCGCTGGCGCCCGCGTCCGCCGTCAGCGCGACCAATCCATGGCCTGGCGCCTTGGCTTCGATCTTCTGCAACGCCGACTGCGCAACAGCGACGACTACCTCCCCACCCCGTCACTGCCGAGCGCCTGGCTGCAAAAGCCCTTCGCCGACTACTGCCAGCACCTTGCCGGGCTCAAGGGCCTGTCCATAAAAGACGGTGTTGATTGGTCCGCCCTCGAAGCTGCTGGCTGGCAACGCCTGGCCCAGGTCCGCAACCTCGAACTGGTCCGCAACCTCTTCCGCCGCCCGCTGGAACTCTGGCTGGTGCTCGATCGTGCGCTGTACCTGCACGAACAGGGCTACAACGTCCGGCTCGGCACCTTCTGCCCGCACATCCTCACCCCGCGCAACCTCATGATTCTCGCGGAACAACCTGTGGATAAGTCTGTGAGCAACTTCACAGCGTCGGACTGAAAAGGGTTCAGGTTCGGGGCCGGTCGTGGATTGAAGGATTTTTCCGAACCTGTTAAACGCCTGAGAAAACAGCTGTTTGCGGGGGAGTCAATGCGGCGAGGTAGCGCACTTGCATGGGGTGCAAGGGGTCGATGTGGTTTGTGCATAAGCGTTAAAGCGAATTAGGCGGGGGTGGTTCAGATCGGGTTGGGGTTTGCCGCTCTGGCACCGGGTTTAACGCGCCACGAAACAGAAATCGATAGAACGACACGTCCCACTGTGGGAGCGGGTTCACCCGCGATGACGTCAACAAACCCACTATCGTCCGCCGCCGCGATGAGCGAGGCTTGTCGGACCGCCACAACCCACCAAGCCAGCATCGATCTCCCCTCGTGGGAGCGAGCTTGCTCGCGAATGGCCGCAAAGCGGCCACAGCCCATCCCGACAACCTCAAAAATCCCTCCCTTCAAAAACGCCAAAAGCCCCGAAATACGGGGCTTTCACAAGGATTTCGACGAAGAGGTTTACAGAACCAAACCGATCGCTATAATAGCGCGCCTACTGCCGGTATAGCTCAGATGGTAGAGCAACTGACTTGTAATCAGTAGGTCCCGGGTTCGATTCCTGGTGCCGGCACCATATTAGGTTTCAGTATTACTGAAGCCTGCGAAAACCCGCCTATTGGCGGGTTTTTTCGTTTTGGCGCTTTATCTTTATTCTGCTACAGCTCGATACGAATTTGATCGAACAGGCGCGGAGCTTCTGAAATCACATGCGATAGAATCCCATCCCTCAGCGGCGATGATGCCGGTCCCACGTCGGGAAAAGGAATGTTGGATGGGCGGAAAACCCCGGCCTACTCCCTCGATTGTCAGCGGTCTACCCGTTGCGTTTGTGGAAGGGGGTCGCAAGTACTACTTTGATGCCAGGACGCAGCGATATTTCTCTTGGGATTCGCTGCACGGGGAGTTCGAGGTATTTGACCGACGCGGCTACCACCTCGGTTCGGTCTGCCCTGAGACAGGCATAGCCCTGAAGCCCCCGGTACGTGGGCGCCGGATCAAACCGAACTGAGAGGTTCATATGAGTTTTGTCGAGCTTTGCCTGGAAGGCGACGTGCTGGAAGAGGAAATCGATCGCTTCGTCGAGGACTGGCATGAAGGGCGCGCAGGCGCAGACATGGAGCTGCACGAATACCTCGGCATGAGCTGGGAAGAGTACCAATTGTGGGCAACGACGCCTTCCGTTCTGCCTTTTGTGCTGACCGCCAGGAAGCGCGGTACCTCGCTTCGACAGGAACTGGATCAAGACAGATTCTCGATGGCGGCCCGGGCAAGCTCGGTGGGTGAAGCCGCCAAGGTGGAAGCCTGGCTACGCAACGCTGGCAGGATCTGATGGCGCCAGAGGAGAAAATGGCACGACGGGTTCTAGCCATTCGCGAACTCCTCCCCCCTTTTGATCTCGACGCACTTGCTGCCGAGTACGGTGATCTCGACTACCTCAATCTTCCCTACGGTGTTGACGGCATAACCATTGGCATCGGTGGTGAACAGCGCCCCCAGATTCTCGTCAACTCCACCGCCGCCCCAACGCGCCGAAAATTCACCCTGGCTCATGAAATTGGGCACATCGTCATCCCCTGGCACACCGGCACCATCGTCTCGCACCTTGACCCGGGTCATGCGGATACTGCGTATGCACAGATGGAAGCCGAAGCCAATCGCTTTGCTGCCGAACTACTGATGCCTTCGGACTGGTTGGCTCTCCAGTTCGAGCGAGCTGGAAGCGTGGAGGACTACTTCCGTACAGTACATGCGACAGCGGGTACTTCCCAGGAAGCGACGTTCTACAAGCTTTTCAAATCCCTGCCATCGCCTGTGATCTGCTTCCAGGTCGACACCAGCTCTCGCCTATTGAAAGCAAAGCGCTCTCCAACAGCGCCGTATTTCCAACCTGAAGAGGGAACCCTGATCGATCCAGCGTACTTCGCAGCAAACAGTCGCTATGAAGCGTTTGAGATCGATGGGCAGTGCTATGTGAGTTGGACATTCATCGGGCGAGATATAGCAGAAATCGATTCACGACCTTGGCGGGAAATCTACAGCACTATCCTGGATGACACCGGGATGAGAGCGAACCTTCAAAGCATCAACGCTGTACTCGCCGGCGCATTCAATAAGTCCAGAGCTCTGAGCGAACAGGATATCTGTGGGGCCATCTACCGGGCGTTTGATAACTACCGGCAGTATGGGCAGGTGGTGAACCATCCACTCTTCGAGCAGTACGTTATCAAGCGGGTTAAAGAGTTGAAGCAGCGTCGTTAACCGACCCTCCAGCCCGCCCGGTGCACGGCTGAGTTCCCTAACAAGGAACGCTTGAACTAAAAGCACCCAACATGGGGCTAAGCCATTATCAGCCACTGACTCTGCAGCCCACATGACCGCTTTCGACTGGCCCCGCATGCTCCTCGACGACCACCCCCTGACCTTCCTCGGCGAAGTCATGGTGCGCACCTTGCTGGCCTACGCCGTGGTCTTCATCTTCCTCAAGGTCGCCGGCCGCCGCGGGGTGAAACAGCTTTCGCTGTTCGAACTGGTGGTGATCCTGACTCTGGGCTCCGCAGCCGGCGACGTGACCTTCTATCACGACGTGCCGATCCTGCCCGTGCTGATGGTGTTCGTCGCCATGGGCATCACCTATCGCCTCACTACCCGCCTGTTGAGTCGCTATCACCGCCTGCAACGCTGGCTTGAGGGAGAGCCTTTCATTCTGATCCGGGATGGCCGCTTCGAACTGGAGACGTTGAACAAAGGCAATATCGCCCACGACGAATTCCTCATGGAGCTGCGCCAGGGTGGCGTGGAGCACTTGGGCCAGGTGCGCCTGGGGATCGTCGAGATCAACGGTGGCGTCAGCCTGTATTTCTACGAGAAGGACGAAACCCGCCCTGGTTTGCCCGTCTTGCCTCCGAGCTTGAAGGCCGTACATCGGCAGCCGGAGCACGAAGGCTTGCATGCCTGCTTTCATTGCGGGGAATTGGCGACGTTGCGAGCAGGCCAGAGCCTGGAATGCTTTCGATGTTCGGAGCAGTGTTGGGTGCAGGCTTTGAGTAACCCTCGAGCCTGAGCAAGACCGAAAGTAGGTGTGTACTCTCCGATAGGATCTTGCTCCTGCTGGAATAAAGGCTTCCAGAATCAGGCAAGGTCGAAGTCTTCGCTGGATTTGAAATACCTATTCTGAAGAACGCTAGCCGCATTTCCAATATCGATGCGGAGCTCAAATCCGGTCGGCAGAAAAATCAACTTCCGTTTCGAGCACAAGCAGAACGCCAGGATCAAAATCGCACCCTTGATTCGACAGTGCTTCTGGATCTCCGGCGCCTGAAGGATATTTAATTTTTTACTTTAACAACATAGCGAATTTATGGTCAGTGACCACCGCATTGATCAGATCCTGTACAGCGCCCCCAAGGGCTTGAGCGGTTTGATTGCAGGCAGTAATTGCATCGAACCCGCTTTTAAACTCCGTATGTGATGTCTTCTGGAGAGTGGTTCCGTTCGGAGAAGTTAATACTATACCCAAATCCCACGAACCACCGGTAAGGCCAGATGTTGAAGAAAATTCGATCTTTGTCATAGACCCTTGCAGAACAACACCACCCTCCGAATAAATTCCTGAAATCTTAAACTCATCATTGAACGCTTTTTTTATGAATTCAGGAATGGTAACTCCATCAGCAGCCTGGATGGGTCCTGCCATCCGACAGTTCGCACTATATTCTGCTGGAGGACTTATACCTGAAATTTTTACTGACGCCCCGGCATATTGTTTCAGAGCCTGATTATTATCAGCAGAAATCGAATAACGTGCCGGAGTCATTGTCGAGCATCCACCAACCATGACCAGCGAAATTACCAAAAATAGATACTTACCCACTACGAAGCTCCCCTTCATCGCCAAAATTTCAACTGTGCGCTCGATACCGCAAGAAAGTTACAGTTCATCCGTTACCGCTCAATCACTCTACGGTTTATTTTTCGACATAGACTCCCCTGCCCCGGATCTTTGGAGCAGCGGAATGCATTTCCGTAGAGGCGCAAACATATACTTCCTGTACGTTCTGCCGTCAAGCCATACAAGGTAGTTCGATGAAAGTTGTTCGATTTATTTTAACGTTAGTGCGATTTCGGGAACTGAGCAAAGGTGTTTTCGTCTAGCTGCAGCCTGAGCAAGGGCATCCAACAACAACGTATCTGCACCGATCTGGATATCCAGTTCCGGCCATTCAACTGTCCATCCCCCGTCACCTAACGTGACCCCTTCGAACGCCTTGCCTTTGGAAAGCGGCGCCAACCCTGGATGCGATGCAAGCGCGTCGCTCATGTCGAGCTCGAAGCGCTGACCGTTGGTGAAGGCCAATTCCAAGCGTTTGCCCGGATGCGGCTGAACAGCCTGAAGGCGAGGTCGTTTCATCGATGCCATTTCATCCACTCCTTTAACAAATCATCTTGATTCGCCCGAGCTCTACCTTGCGCAACTGTGACTGGACCGCCCCACAGTCAAAACTGCCGAGCAGCCTAGGCCACCCAACGCCCCGGCCCATCCAGCAAATCGTCGCCAGATATGACGCCACCAAAGAATCCTTTGAACTTAACCCCCTCGAAACCGGGCTAACTCAATACCAGCATCGTTCCCAAGCGAGCCCCAAAGTGAGCGACCTCCCCCTCCTCCCCGCCGGCCTCCACTACGTCGACGACACCACCCCCGGCATCACCCGCCGCAAGCTGCGCGGCAAATTCGCTTACTTCACTCCCGCCGGCGACCGAATCCAGAACCCCGACGAAGTCACCCGCATCAACGCTCTGGCCATCCCCCCCGCCTACACCGACGTGTGGATCTGCCCCGACCCCAACGGCCATCTCCAGGCCACCGGCCGGGACGCCCGGGGCCGCAAGCAGTACCGCTACCACCCGCGCTGGCGCGAGATCCGCGATGCCGATAAGTACGGCAGCCTGCTGGCCTTCGGCAAAGCCCTGCCGAAACTGCGCGCCACCCTGCAACAACACCTCGCCGGCCCCGAACACAGTCGCGAGAAGGTCATGGCCACCGTTATCCATCTGCTCGACGAAACCCTGATCCGCATCGGCAACGCCCGCTACGCCGAGCAAAACCGCTCCTACGGCCTGACCACCCTGCGCAACCGCCATGTGGAAGTGACCGGCAGCACCATCCGCTTTCATTTCCGCGGCAAGAGCGGCATCGATCACGAAGTGAGCATCAGCGACCGCCGCCTGGCCCGCATCATCAAGAGCTGCCTGGAACTCCCCGGCCAGCAGCTGTTCCAGTACCTGGACGAACACGGCGAGCGCCATAGCGTGACGTCGAGCGATATCAATCGGTATCTGCAGGAGCTGACCGGTGCCGAATTCACCGCCAAGCATTACCGCACCTGGGCCGGCAGCGCGCTGGCGCTGACCCTGTTGCGCGAACTGGAGTGGCAGCCGGAAACCGCTGCGAAGAAGCATGTGGTGGGGATCATCAAGGAGGTCGCCGCCGAGTTGCGCAACACCCCGGCCGTGTGCCGCAAGTGCTACATCCATCCGGCGCTGATCGAGGCATTTCATGCGGGAGAGCTGGCCGGCCTGCGGATGGCCGCAGCGCGAAAAGGACTACGCGCGGAAGAGAGTCTGCTGATGCGTTTTCTGGAAAAGCTGCCTGTTTAAGAAGGCTCACCCGCAGATGAGCCTTCCCGTGCCGGGCTACTGGGCACTAACCCTCAATCGCCCCATTTCGATGCCGTCGATTACCGCATCCACCAACCCTTTCGCCATTTCCGCCGAGTACAACGACGAGAAGAGCATGCCGTTCTTGGGCACGTCTTCGGCAAATTCAGTGAGTTGCTGGAGGGTGTCGTAGATCCCTTTCATCAAAAGGGATGCATGGACCAGGGCATCTTCCGTGTCGATTTCAGCACGGACGGTGAACATGGGGCTGTGACCGGCCTTGCAGTGCCCGAAGGCGACCATGGCCGTTTTGCCAAAGATGGCGTGGGGTGGATCGGGAACAATCTTGTTCATAGTGAAGCTCCTCCTGTCCGGTAGGAGTCATCACCGTTTCCGCGACCAAACAGATTGGTGACGACCGTGTGCAGGTTGGTCGACCGGGACAAGAGGCAAACCCGGCAGGCACGAATGCCTCCCGCACACAGCCGCCATAACATGCACGAACGCGAACGCGCCCGGATGCATGGGGATATGTCTGTTTGCACCTTGTTCAACGAGCGACCAAGCCCGTATCGCCAAACCTCAGCGACCGCGAGAGCCTACATTTCATCCCTGTGTCAGGCAAGGAAACAGTGCCCACAGTGAGCGTCAGGCAGAACCGGGACTCAGGTTTACGACGGCTGCGCCGCCGATCGCGGATGAATCCGCTCCCACACCGACCCGCGTTGCCCCAGATTCATGCGCAGGTCAGGACTTGCCAACCTACGTGAGCCGAATAAACTCCCTATTCGGCTCACTAAATGAGCCGATTAGCCCTCCTATTCGGCTCAGAGGCAAAAATGGCCCCCTTCTGGATCTGGCAACATCCCCACTGGCCAGCCTTCACCTGNNAGCAGGGTCTGCTGCTCGGCAAAATGGGCTCAGTCGACGACGAACAAAGCCGCCAGAGCATGCTCGACGCCCTCCTGCAAAACATCCTCACCTCCTCCGCCATCGAGGGCGAAACCCTCAACGCCGGCTCCGTCCGCTCCTCCCTCGCCCGCCGCCTGGGCGTCGAGGAACCCGGCCCGACCACCGCACGCAGCGAGGGCCTGGCCGAGCTGATGCTCAACGCAATCGAACACGCCGACCAGCCCCTCACGTCGGACCGCCTGCTGCATTGGCACACCCTGCTCTTCCCGAATCAGGACAACCTCCTGGCTCATCGCCCGATGCGCGTCGGCAGCCTGCGCGGCGATGAACCCATGCAAGTGGTCTCCGGCCGCCTCGACCGCCCCACCGTGCATTTCGAAGCACCGCCGCGCCTCGGCCTCGAAGAGCAGCTGAACACGTTCATCGACTGGTTCAACGGCGACTCGAAAGCCCTCGACCCGCTATTGCGCGCCGGTATCGCCCATCTGTGGTTCGTTACCCTGCACCCCTTCGACGACGGCAACGGCCGCCTGACCCGTGCCCTGACCGATCTGGCCCTGGCCCAGGGCGACCGGCAGGCGATCCGCTTCTACGCCATGTCGGCAAGCATTCTCGAGCACCGCGCCAGCTACTACCGCATCCTCGAACAGACCCAGAAAGGCACGCCGGACATCACCGCCTGGCTGGACTGGTTCCTGCACATCCTGCTGGAGGCCATGAATCAGGCGCTGGGCACGATCGACCGGGTACTGAACAAGACCCGCTTCTGGCAGGCCCATCGCCTGACGCCCTTGTCGGCGGAGCAGTTGAAAGTGGTGAATCGCTTGCTGGATGGCGGGGCCAGAGGCTTCGAGAGCGGAATCAACGCGGCGCAGTATCAGGCGGTGGCCAAGGTGAGCAAGGCGACGGCGACGCGGCATCTGGCGGATTTGCTGGAGAAAGGCGTACTCGAAAAGCTGCCGGGTGGCGGGCGGAGTACGCGGTATCAGCTTCGGAAGGCAACCGCAGACTGACACCGGCCTGCGGCCCCCTCAGTCCACCACCACATTCCACTGCCGACCCTCGCCAACACTGACGTGGCTCAACCGCCCCTGCCCGTCGAACAGCATCCATTCCCCGCCGATACACCGCACCCTCACCTGCGCCCCCGGCCAGTCGAGGCTGGCGCAGAGCCGGTCGCTGCCGGTGTGGGTGAAGTAGATCCGGGTGTCGTCCCCATCCAGCGCGTAGCAGGTCACCAGCCATTGCCCGGCCAGGTCCAGGCTGATCGCCGCTTCGCCCAGTTCAGGGTCGATAAAGCCCGGCAGGCGATAGCCTTTGCGGTTGCCCTGCCGCTCCAGCAGGAGCATCGCGTCGGCGCCCGGCCTGAACTTGAGCCCGACTTCGGTGACGAGACCATCGGCAGTGAGCAGCTTGAAGCTGTTCTCATACTGCGACGCCGGCACCGCGTCGGTACTGGACAGGCGCCGTTCCGGCAGGCGGTAGTGCCAGATCTGACTGGTGCCGTCGGAGCAGGCGAGCCATAGCGCTTCGTTGCCTTCGTCTTCCTTCACGGCCATGACCCGCCCCGGCAGGTCGCTGACATGCCACAGGGTGGCGAAGCCGCGATCAGCGTCGACCACCCGCAGTTGCTGGTCGCGGCCGATGGTCCAGCCGGTGCCGTCGAAGGAGCGGGCGAAGACGTCGAGCCTGAGCACGCCCAGGTCGCTGGCGCTGCGGTTGACCAGGTCGAGCTTGCTGATGCGCCAGACCTCGTCACGCCGCGCCAGCACCAGGGCGACCTGGCGGCTGTGGCC
>DQAA01000064.1 GCA_003523465.1 Pseudomonas sp. | reverse complement strand
GACGGCGGTGGAGGACCCGATGCTGGCGTTCGTGCAGTTGCAGCAGCCTAATGAGGCGGTAACGGCGTTTCAGCGGGAGTGGGTGGAGGGGCTGGCGGACAGGCTGGCCCTGTCGCACGCGCAACGATGATCGCCGGCGCGGCGCCCCACCGGCGCCGCGCCAAATCAAAGCGACAGCGCCCCTTCCCTCCGTCCGTCGAACAGTGAATGATGGCAGGATGCCTTATCGTTTCCAGGAGGAGCCCTATGTCCGCATGCCATGACTTCGCTGCCCCGCCCTCGCTGTCGCCAGGACGCAAGCCCTGATGCCGTCCGTCTACACGATCATCCTCGACAACTACCCCGATTCCTGGGGCAAGCGTGGAAGTGCGGGCATGANNGAACTGGAAAGGTACCTCGCCTCCTCCGAGCTATGGAGACGCAACGCCCGGTGGAAATTCAAAAGCTACACCACCTCGACCCTGCACAGGCTCCCCCTGCTCTACACCGGCTCCACCCACGCCAACAAGATCAAGCGCCGACAACAGCTCTGGGATAGCAAGTTGCTCAGCGTGCACGGCAGCCGGGCCGAGGAGACGATCCACAGCATCAAGGTCAGGAAAAGACTCCTGGCCAAGGTCAGCTCCCGTGGACGAAAAGGCTCGTGTCGTTATTACCGGGGCCTGGAGTCGCGGTCCGACAACACCTTGTTCGTCAAGGCCGACCTTGAGGACCAATCACAACTGCAGGCCGCCATCTGGCTCGAACAGACCCGCAACGGCTGGAAGATCCAGGCCGTCAGCCGCGTCGACATCACCGTGCTCGACGGACATCCCGCGTTGCAGCCCTTTTTCAATGACCACCAGCGACTATCCATGGACCACGGCTTGCGCGGCCTGCGGTTCCCGGTGCTGCCGCAGTACGTCGAGTCCACCATCGCCCAGGTGGCTGGCGAGGACACGGTGCCGACCCTCATCGGCAACCACTATTACCTGGAGTTCGCTTTCGGGCAGAACCTGCAGGCGGCGGTCCGGAGGCGAATGCCCTTGGCGCTGATCTGCGAAAACCCCGAAAGCGGCCACTGGCGCTCCACCCCGTTCGACCTGGTGTTCGCCGAGGTCAGCCTGTTCAATTGCGTGCTGCAGATCTCCACGCAATTCGTCGAAGAGGTCTACCACAGCACGTGCTACCTGATCGGACTCGGTCCCGACAACCGTGCCTATTACACGCAACTTGGCGATGACGACGGCTCCTTGCGCTGGAACCTCTATCTGGACAAGCCATTGCGCTACCAGCCGCCGTCCGGGTTCACCGATGACGCCAGCGTCGTTCCCGACCTTGAAGACCGCTTCTATCTGGACAACGAAAGGGGCTATCCCGACCTGGGCGACCTTGCCGACTACGATCGCTGGATGGGCGGCGATGCCTGGCGCACTGGCGCCGTCACCGGGGAGGTCTACAAGTCGCTGAAGTCCGCCCAGTTGCTTCATCTGCAATTGGGCATCAACCTGACCACCCTGCGCGTGACCGACACTGCCCTGACCTTTCGCGGCACGCCGACCACGACCAATACCGACCCGAGATTCGCCTACGAGCGCTCGCTCTTCAGGGTCGCGGCAGGCCAGCCGTTCAACCCCGGATTGCTCCGCATCCACCATGAGTCGCAACTGCGCATGAAGGCGCTGGGGTACTCGTGCGAGGGCTATCTGGAGGTGGCGGAGGACGGCACGTTCGTCAATCTGCGGCCCACTTCCGACTTCTTCATCAACGCTTTCGCCAAGCAGTTGGGGGTCAACCTGCCGCTGAATTTCACCAACCCGGTGGATCAATTCATGTTGCGGCTCAACGTTGCCACCAGCGCCTGGCGGATGTACGCCACCAACGACGTGGACTTCCAGCTGGACCCACCGCTCGAGGGCAAGTAATGCCAGCCATACGCATCATCAGTTGGAACATCATGCGTTTCGCCTCGGGCACCAGTGGCGTGTTCAGCAAACCCGAGCGGATCGACCGGGTCNNCGGGTCATGGAAGTGGTGCACCCCAAGGCCGCAGGCGCGGCCGCCGAGTGCGATATCTTCGTGATCATCGAACCGGTGACCGGCAAGCAGACGGTGGGCACCGCGGCCACAGGCAAAGGGGTGAGCGGCGGGACGCAGTTGCTGGGGTATCTCAACGGCCGCGGCAATGGCGGCGCCGACTGGCAGATGGCGCCGGCCCTGTGCACCTACAGCGGCAAGAGCGGTGGCGAAACGCTGCTGGTGTTCTATCGAACGCCGGTCGTCACGCTCAAGGGCGCGCCCGCCCTGCTCAACAACGTACCAGGCGCCGTGGCACCCAACTGGAGAATCCTCAACGTGCGGGAAAGCTGCCCGTACCATGTCACCTTCACCCTGACCGGCACGACNNCAGCATGCGCCCAGCCCGAGCTATGGCAGCAAGAACAACGGCAAGGCCAACCACGGCGTGCGCGCGGTCGGCGCCCATGTCGCGGTCACCGGCAACGCCAATGTGGTGTACCTCGGCGACCTGAACCTGTGCAGCGTGCCCTCGACGGACACCTACTGCGACCAGGCCGGCCACGCCGACGACCGCGCCACCCTGGGCACGCTGCTGCCCGCCGTGACCCCGGGCATGATGGGCATGAACCTGATAGCCAGCGGGCAACGTTCCAGCCTGAAAGCCGGCGATGCAAGCCAGGCGAGCTATCGCCTGCACGCCTACGACAACATCCTCGCCAAGGGCAGCACCGCTTCGAGCAATACCGGGGTGATCGACCTCGTCGACGCGGTGCTGAACGAGCACCTGCTGCTCAAACCCGGCCCGATTCCGCCGTCCACCTTCGGTCGCCTGTTCAAGCTCGTGCGCAGCACTGCGGGCAGGGGCCTGAGCGACCACCTGCCGGTCAAGGCGACGATCACCTTCTGAATCAGTCCCAGGACCAGGGCGCTTCCTCGAAGGGGAGCCAGCGCATCGCTTCGACTTCCCCTTCGTCGTCGGCATCGTCCTCGGCGACCGGCGCCGCTGCGGTCAGCAGAATATCGGCCCGCTCCACTACCTGGGTCGACTCATTGCGCTGCAGGGTGATTTCGATGTTCCAGTCGCCGGGAGGCAGTTCCTGCTCCGGTACGGAAACGAAACCGGTGTCGTCCAGCGTCCCTTCAGCGAGCACCGTCTCCTCCAGCAGCAGGCGATAAGGCATGTTGGCCAGCGGCAGATGTTCTTCGTCGGTGACGGTCACTTCGATGCAGGGTTGCTGGCACGGCAAAATCGCGCTGCCCAGTTCGGTGGAGGTCGACAGGGCTACGACCGCCTCGTCCATGGCGGCATAGGCTTGCACCGGATCGTCATCGGCCGGGGCAACGACCGGGGGGACCACCGCGAACACCTGGGGCTGGAATATCAAGACGGCATCCTCCGCTCCAGCAGCCAATCCCGCACCTGCTCATCCAGCACATCCAGCCGGTCTCCCGGGCGCAAGCGGGTATCGCCAAGGGTTGCGTGAACCCAGGCGAAGTCCTTGCCGGTGAAGTCATCGTCCAGGGCCATGGCCATGTTCGCCAGGCGCAACAGGTCCGGGCGCTCCTTGATCGCGCAGCCCAGCGCCACCCGGTGCACGGCCCGCAAACGCGCCA
>DQAA01000625.1 GCA_003523465.1 Pseudomonas sp. | reverse complement strand
GCAGCACCGGGTCGCAGACCATCGGCAGGTGCGGATGGGCGCTGAGCAGCTCCACCACGGTATCGACCATGTCCAGCGAGCCAAGCATGCCCAGCTTGACGGCGGCGACCTCGGAATCGGCGAGGACGATATTGGCCTGGGCCAGTACCCACTCGCGGTCGAGCACGCGGAAGTCCTGGACATTGACGGTATCCTGCACGGTCAGTGCGGTCACGGCCGGGGCGGCGTGACAGCCTTGCGCGATCAGGGCTTCGATATCTGCCTGCAGGCCGGCGCCGCCACTGGGGTCGTGGCCGGAGAGACAGAGGACAACGGGGCGGGAGCGGTAGGTATTCATAGGTGCGCGAGCTTACCACCAATCGCTTTTGCCGGAATGGCCGTCGCGCGGGAGTTTTCTGATCGACTGGTCAGGTAATTGAGTAAAACAAGCTGTAAGTGCCGTTCTAGAGCCGTTCGTGTTGTTTTTTCACTGGCTGCTGGCAGTTCGATGCCGCTATGCTAGAGTGCTTCGAAAATGACATCAGGCTCTGCCGGATCTCGTCGCCTCACAAGGACTGGGCATCACGACGCGACCGCTCAGGCCACGCTGGGGCTGTATGCGCTATCTGCTGATCGTTCTACTGGGCTGGCTGCCCTTGCTGGCCGGAGCCGTCGACTTCGACGACTCGACCCGAAACCTGCCCCTTGGCCGCGTCATGCAGGTCTTCGAGGACGCTGATGGCAGCGCCTCCATCGAACAAGTCAGTTCGCCTTCCTTCGCCGCTTCCTTCAAGCCTCACCACGCCGAAGTGCTCAATGCCGGTTACTCGACCTCGGCGTTCTGGCTCAAGGTCGACCTGCGCTACATCGCCATGCCCCAGGCTGCGCCGCGTACCTGGCTGCTGGAGCTGGCCTATCCGCCGCTGGACCATCTGGAACTCTACCTGCCCGACGCCGCCGGCCATTACCGCCTGGTCCAGCGCACCGGTGACGCCTTGCCCTACGCCAGCCGGCAGATCGAGCAGGCCAACTACGTGTTCGAACTGCCGATGCAGCCCGACCAGGCCCTGACCGCCTACCTGCGCCTGCAAAGCGAAGGCTCGGTGCAGGCGCCGCTGAGCTTGTGGTCGACCCAGGCCTACATCGAAGCGCTGCCGGCGAAGATCTATGTGCTCGGGCTGATCTACGGCGTGCTGCTGGGGATGCTGGTCTACAACCTGTTCATCTATATCAGCGTGCGCGACATCAGCTACCTCTGGTACATCCTCTATATCGCCTCGTTCGGTCTCTACCAGCTCTCGGTCAATGGCGCTGCGGTGGCGTATTTCTGGCCGGCCAGCCCCTGGTGGGCGAATGCCTCGACGCCGCTGTTCATCGGTGCGGCAGGGCTGTTCGGCTGCCAGTTCGCCCGCAGCTTCCTGCGCATGGCCAGTCACAGCCGTGCCTTCGACCGCTTGCTGCAAGGACTGGTGGCCTGTTCGGCGCTGGTGATGCTGATGTCGCTGGCCTCCAGCTACGGTCTGGCCTTGCGCCTGGCCACGCTGCTGGCCCTGGTCTTCACCCTGTGCATCTTCGCCGCCGGGCTGTTCGCCTGGTGGCGCGGGCTGCGGGTGGCGCGTTACTTCATCATTGCCTGGTCGGCGTTCCTGCTTGGCGGGTTGATCAATACCCTGATGGTCCTCGGGCATCTGCCCAACGTCTTCCTGACCATGTACGCCAGCCAGATCGGCGCCGCGCTGGAGGTCTGCCTGCTGTCCCTGGCCCTGGCCGACCGGATCAACGCCATGCGCGAGGAAAAGGCCGCGGTCCTGCGCGAAACCGGGCACAAGCTGGAACTGCTCAACCGCCAGCTGGCCCACAGCAACGAGTTGAAGGACCAGTTCCTCGCCACCGTCACCCACGAGCTGCGTACCCCGATGAACGGCGTGATCGGTTCCCTCGAACTGATGCAGACCCAGCCGATGGGCGCCGAGCTGGGGGGATACCAGCACACCGCCAGTATCGCGGCGCAGAACATGCTGCGCATGATTGACGACATCCTCACCCTCAGCGAACTCCAGGCCGGGCGACTGGTGGCGCGGGTCGAGTCCTTCAGCCTGCGCGGCCTGATCCAGGAGTTGCGCATGCGCTTCCTCTCGCCGGCCATGGACAAGGACCTGCTGCTGCACCTGGACGTGGCCGACGACCTGGCCGACCGCCTGCTGGGCGACCGCCAGAAGCTGGCCCTGTGCCTGGGCTACCTGCTGGACAACGCGATCAAGTTCACCCACCGCGGCGGAGTCAACCTGCAGGTGCGCGGCCATGTCAGCCAGCACCAGCTGGCGCTGACCTTCACCGTGCGCGACAGCGGCATCGGCTTCGTCGCCCTCGATGACTCGCTGCTGTACCAGCGGTTCTTCCAGGTCGACGGCTCCATGAGCCGTGAATACGGCGGTCTCGGCATCGGCCTGGCGATCTGCCGCAAGCTCGCCGAACTGATGGGCGCGCGCCTGAGCCACAACTCGGTGCCGGGGCAGGGCAGCAGCTTCGAACTGAGCATCGCCCTGGCCGTGGCGGTGCCGCTGGACCTGGGATATATCGCGCCGCGTTAGGCGGTTTTGTCACTTTGTCTGTCGGGGAGGGGCGTGATTCACTGGGTTTTTCAGACACGTCCTATCAGGAGCCCCGAATGAACCTGCATCAGTACGCTGAAACCCACGAAGTCACCAACCAGCCGCCGTCCCTCGACGGCGCCAACCTCTACCGCCTCGACCTGCCACTGCAGGAATGGGGTCGCAGGTACGGAGCCGGTTGGGCCGAGTCGCGGATCGATGCGTACGGGGCCCTGGCCGGCGGGCCATTGATGGAGGCGGGCTTTCTCGCCAACCAGAACAAACCGCAATTCGTCAGCCATGACCGCTTCGGTCACCGCATCGACCTGGTTGAATTCCATCCCGCCTATCACCAGTTGATGCGCACGGCCATCGAGCACGGCCTGCCTTCACTGCCGTGGACCGAGCCCCGGGACGGCGCCCATGTCGCCCGGGCCTGCATGACCTACCTGCACAGCCAGGCCGAAGCCGGCAGTGGCTGCCCGCTGACCATGACCTTCGCCGCCGTGCCTGCCCTCAGGCTGCAACCTGAGCTGGCCGAGTACTGGCTGCCCAAGGTCCTTGCCACTGAATACGACCCGCGCAATATCGGCGACCGGCACAAGGCCGGGGTCACCATCGGCATGGCCATGACCGAGAAGCAGGGCGGCACCGATGTCCGCGCCAATACCACCCGGGCGTATCCGGTGGGCGCGCCGGGTCCGGGCCAGGCCTACGAACTGGTCGGCCATAAATGGTTCTGCTCGGCGCCGATGTGCGACGCCTTCCTCACCCTGGCCCAGACCGACAAGGGCCTGAGCTGCTTCCTCCTGCCGCGCCATCGCCCGGACGACCAGCGCAACCAGTTCTACATCCAGCGCCTGAAGAACAAGCTCGGCAACTGGTCCAACGCTTCCAGCGAAGTGGAGTTCCGTGGCGCCCTGGCCTGGATGATCGGCGAGGAAGGCCGAGGCGTGCCGACCATCATCGAGATGGTCGCCATGACCCGCTTCGACTGCATGGTTGGTTCCAGCGCCCTGATGCGCCAGGCCCTGACCCAGGCCGCGCACCACTGCGCCCATCGCCAGGTCGGCGGGCGGGTGCTGGCGGAGCAACCGCTGATGCAGAACGTCATCGCCGACTTGGCCCTGGAAAGCGAAGCGGCCCTGGCCCTGAGCCTGCGCATGGGCCAGGCCCTGGATCACCTCGACGACCCGCAACAGGTGCATTTCTCGCGGCTGGTGACGGCGGTGGGCAAGTACTGGATCTGCAAGCGCGCCCCGGCAATGATCAACGAGGCCGCCGAGTGCATGGGCGGGGCCGGCTATGTCGAAGAGAGCATCCTCCCGCGCCTGTACCGCGAGGCGCCGGTCAACTCCACCTGGGAAGGCTCGGGCAACGTGCAATGCCTGGACGTGTTGCGCGCCCTGTCCAAGGAGCCGGGAGTGCTCGACAGCCTGTTCATCGAGCTCGGCGATGGTCACGGCGACCGCCGCCTGGCCGCCCATATCGCCAAGCTCAAGGCCGCCTTCAGCGATACCAGCGACATCCAGTACCGGGCCCGCCAACTGACCGAAGACATCGCCGTCGGCCTGCAGGCCAAGCTGCTGCTGGAAGCCGGCAATGCCGCGGTGAGCGATGCCTTTATCGCCAGCCGCCTGGAAGCGAGCGGGCGGGTCTACGGCACCCTGCCGCGGGGTATCGACGTCGCCGCGCTGGTGCAGCGCTCGACGCCGAATTGGCCAATATGAACGTGCGTGCCTTTGCAACAGGATGTAGGCAAGATGGAAACCTGCATGTCAGACAGGAAGTAACCCGTGAGCCGTTTTGATGAAGCCTTCGTTGTCGTAGAAACCGCCGAGCAAGCCGTCGATCGCCTGGCGGTCCTGCACGAAACCGCGACTTCCGCCTTGAGCCAGGCGCTCAAGCGCTACCTGAAGGACCGCACCGAGCCGGACGCCGACGAGCGTTCGCTGTTCCGCTATCCCGAACTGCGCCTGACCTACCACTGTCATGGCGAAGTGCCTGCGACCACCCGGGCCTACGCCAAGGTCCAGCTGCCGGGCACCTACAGCGTTACCGTGACCCATCCTGCGGCGTTCCGCGGTTACCTGCTGGAGCAACTGCGGCCGTTGATGAAGGACTTCACCGTCAAGGTCGAGGTCGGCGTCAGCGAGCAGAACATCCCCTATCCCTACGTGGTCGAGCAGGGCGATGAACTGGCCGGCACCGGCATCACCGCCGCCGCGCTGGCGCGGGTCTTCCCGAGTACCGACCTGTCCGCCGCCACCGACGGCATCGCCGACGGCCTGTATGACTGGGGCCGCGCCGAAACCCTGCCGCTGGCGTTGTTCGACGCGGCACGGGTCGATTTCTCGCTGCGTCGTATCGTCCACTACACCGGCAGCGACTGGCGCCATGTGCAGCCGTGGATCCTGCTGACCAACTACCACCGCTATGTCGACCAGTTCATCAGCCACGGTCTGGAGCGCCTGCGCGAGGATCCGCGTTTCGTGCGCATGATCCTGCCGGGCAACGTGATCATCGAAAAGGCCATGGACAACGGCGAGGCCCAGGCGCTGGTCGCCGGGGTGGTCTGGCACCGCTACCAGATGCCGGCCTATCACCTGATCGCCGCCGACGGCGACGGCATCACCCTGGTCAACATTGGTGTCGGCCCGTCCAACGCCAAGAACATCACCGACCACCTGGCCGTGCTGCGTCCGCACTGCTGGCTGATGATCGGCCACTGCGGCGGCCTGCGGCAGTCGCAGACCANNACTACGTGCTGGCCCACGCCTACATGCGTCGCGACGGCATTCTCGATCGCGTGGTGCCGCCGAACATCCCGATCCCGGCCCTGGCCGAAGTGCAGCTGGCGCTGCAGGAAGCGGCGGCCCAGGTCACCGGCGAGCGTGGCGACGAGCTGAAGAAGCGCCTGCGCACCGGCACCGTGCTGACCTACGACGACCGTAACTGGGAGCTGCGCTGGGCCGAGGAACGACCGTTGATCAACCTGTCCCGCGCCGTGGCGGTGGACATGGAAAGCGGCACCATCGCCGCCCAGGGTTATCGCCTGCGGGTGCCCTACGTCACGCTGCTGTGCGTCTCGGACAAACCGCTGNNTCTACAACCGCGCGGTCAGCCAGCACCTGAAGATCGGCATCGCCGCCCTCGACCTGCTGCGCACCGAACTCAACTCGCTGCACTCGCGTAAACTGCGCAGTTTCGACGAGCCGCCGTTCCGCTGAGGTTTCATGCCGCTACCCCCACGCAACACGCC
>DQAA01000238.1 GCA_003523465.1 Pseudomonas sp. | reverse complement strand
CGCTCGATCTCAAGGGCGCTGGAGAATCCATGACAAGCACCTGTCAGCCCTGATGCGATCTACTGACGGACCTTTACACCCCAAAAGACGTGTAGATCCCCATACTCATCGCCGCAGTCCGGCGCCCCGACAAGCCAGCAATAAACCCCAAGCCCTACCGCTCCGAATACCCCTGCGCCATCGCCACCACCACCTTCCTCTTCCCGGTAAACGGCGAACGCGCGTGGGCGGCGAGCATGTTGTCGAGCATCATCACGTCGTTTTCCAGCCACGGGAACTTGATGGTGCATTCATCCAGCACGCCGCGCACTTCATCCAGCAGATCCACTTCGATCGGCGAGCCGTCGCCGTAGTAGACGTTGCGCGGCAAGTCCTCTTCATCCACCACGTCCAGCAGGCTTTCGCGGACTTCCGACGGCAGGTTGGAGACGTGGAACAGGTGCGCCTGGTTGAACCAGACACGGTCCTGGGTGATCGGGTGACTAGCCACCGACTGGCAGATCTGCCGGGTACGCAGTTCGCCGTCGTCCTTCCATTCGCATTGGATCGAGTGCGCGCGGCAGTAGGCTTCGACCTGGCTTTCATCCTCGGTGTTGAACACCTGGCTCCATTCCACATCGAGGCCGTTGCCGTAGTTGCGCACGTACATGAGCTTCTTTTCGATGAAGCGATCACGAATCCGCGCCGGGATCCTGCGGTAGATTTCGCGACTGTCGGCAATCGGGGTTTCGCCGCCGGTCTCGGCGGCGATCATGCTGTAGAACCAGATGCGCATCGGCCAGTCGAGGGTGTAGGCCTGTTCGTTGTGCAGCGGGATGCTCTGGTGCGCCGGGTATTCGGTGGAGGTGTAGACGCCCTTGGTCACGTTGCTGCGCGGCGTCGAGCCAAACTCGTAGCTGAGCAGCGGATCACCGAAGCCGGCGGCGAACTCACGGAAGCGCTCGGCACCACCCACCTCGAAACCACGGAACAGGATGCCGCCCGCCGTGTACAGGTGCTGCGCCACCAGCGGCTTGAACTCGCCCAGCGCCTCCATCAGGTCCAGGCCCGGCTCCGGCGCTTCGATCAACATGGGCAAGGTGCCCGACCCGGCGAGCAAGGGGCGGATATCCAAACTCAACGCATGACTCATGAAAATTCTCCCTGAAGAATGCGGGCGCCCGGCCCCAACGGTCGGGGACGCACTGTCTGCTGATGGAACGTTTGGCCAGGGCGGAAAATTAATCCCGCCTGGCGCTTGGCCATGCCCGTCGTCGCCTTGATCCGAGGACCTCGGAAACATTTGCTTTCATCTAGGCCGGATCTTTTCGCTAAAGCGCACGCGCCCTGGTTCGTACAGAAATGGATGCAGCGGACGCACGCGCCCGCTTTTCACGGATTTGCCGCGAGAGCGTTACCCATGTCGAAGAAATCCCGCTCGAAAATCTGGTTCCTGGTGCACAGCTGGCTGGCGCTGCCGATCTGGTTCTTCGTGCTGATCGTCTGCGTGACCGGCACCCTGGCCGTGGTCGCCAAGGAAATCATGTGGCTGGCCAACCCGGAAATGCGCGCCACCCAGCCCGACGACGACAGCCAGCGCCTGGGCTATGACGAGATCCTCAGGCGCCTGCACAGCCAGCACCCGGAACTGGACGTCAACACCATCGCCCAGCCCGACGGCGATTATTTCGCCCTGAATGTCGCCGGCACCCTTAGCGGCGGGCGCAGCGTCAACGCCTACGTCAACCCCTACACCGCCGAGCTGCAGGGCTACGCCCCGGACTTCAACTTCCGCAACTTCACCCGCGCCCTGCACGGCTGGTGGCTGGTGCCCTACACCAACGGCTACCCCTGGGGCTGGTACCTGGTGTCGCTGCTGGGCTTGCCGATGCTGGCCTCGCTGGTCACCGGGCTGGTGGTCTACAAGCGATTCTGGAAGGGCTTCTTCAAGCCGGTGCTGCGCTTTGGCCACGGTGCGCGGATCTTCTGGGGCGACTTCCACCGCCTGAGCGGCATCTGGTCGCTCTGGTTCATCGCGGTGATTTCGGTGACCGGCACCTGGTTCCTGATCCAGGCGATCCTGGCCGACAACCAGATCAGCCTGAGCACCTACCCCGCCACCACCGGCGTGCTTGCCCATAACAGCGTGCCGCTCACCGCCGACGGCAGCCCCGCGCCGATCATCGGCGTGGAAAAGGCGATGCACATCGCCCGCCAGGAAATACCCGGGCTCGATCCCAGCGGCGTGATCCTGCCAAGCAATGCCTACGGCACCATGCAGGCCTTCGGCCGCAGCTGGTATCCGCTGATGTACCAGTTGGTCAATATCCACCCCTACACCGGTGAAGTGACCTCCACCTACCTGCTCTCCGACCGCACCGACCTGCAGATGGTCACCGAGTCCATGCGTCCGCTGCATACCGGCGACTTCGGCGGTATCTGGATCAAGCTGATCTGGGCCTTCTTCGGCCTGGTGCTGTCGCTGATGGTGCTCAGCGGCCTGCTGATCTGGAGCAAGCGCACCGCCATGGCCACCGTGGCCGCACTAAAGCGCGAGAGCAAGGCGCAGAACAAGGCGCCGCGCAAGAACAAAACGGCCACCGAATCCCTGGAGAATTCCCTGTGAGCAAGGACATCGTCGCCCGCCCCGCCTCCAGCCTGTCGCGCCTGTGGCATAAGTGGCGCTTCCACCTGAATATCCTGCTGCTTCTGATTCCACTGGGTTTCATGCCCCGCTACTTCGCCGACACCGCGCTGTTTCGCGGTGACAGCGGGCTCGGCCAGCGGCTGATCGGCGATGTCCAGGTCGGGCCATGGCGCCTGAAAATGGCCGAGCTGAAAAACCGCGAGCCAGAGCTGGACGGCCTCTCCGGCTACATGAAGAGCTTCAATGCCGAGCTGTGCGAAGCCTGCGCCGACCGGGTCAAGGCGACTTACCTGCGCATCGGCAAGCCACGCAGCCTGCGCGCGGCAGGCGTGATCTTCTTCGGCTCGCCGCATCGCCTGGGCGCCTATATCCAGATCCCCCCGACCACGGCGCCCGATGCACAACTGTGGATCACCATGGAGGGCTGGGACGGCTCGGTGCACCAGGCGGCCATCCCGCTGGAACAGGCGTCGCCCAAGACCGTGGAATGGCTGAGGAAGCAGGCCAAATAGGTCGCCGAGTTCCCTTCGCAAACAAAAACGCCCCGGCATTCACCGGGGCGTTTTCGTATCAGGCGCACGACCTCACTGGGCCGCCTGCGCCTCCATCTTCTGGCGCAGGCTCAGTGGACGCATGTCGGTCCAGACTTCCTCGATGTACTCCAGGCATTCCTTCTTCAGCCCGCTCTTGCCCACGGTACGCCAGCCCGCCGGCACCTCCTTGTAGTCCGGCCAGATGGAATACTGCTCTTCGTGGTTGACCACTACCTGGAACTGGATGTCGTCGCGGTCGAAAACTGAAGTCATTGCTGCTCTCCTGAATAATCCGGGCGAACCGCGCAGGCGCGCGGTCCTCGTGTGAAGGTATACGTCTGACGACGTGGAAAAATTACAGGCTGGCCACCGCGGCAGCCAACGCACGACCGAAGATCGTCGAGACCTCGTCGATCTGCTCGGCGGTGATCACCAGCGGCGGCAGGAAGCGCACCACGCTGCCATGCCGGCCACCCAGCTCGAGAATCAGCCCGCGCTTGAGGCATTCGCGCTGGACCAGCGGCGCCAGACGCGGGAAGTACGGGGCATGCCCCAGGGCATCCACTTCGCCGCTCGGGTCCACCAGCTCGACCCCGAGCATCAAGCCACGACCGCGG
>DQAA01000541.1:215-4657 GCA_003523465.1 Pseudomonas sp. | reverse complement strand
CTGGCGCAGCGCCGCGACCAGTTCCTGGCGCTGCGTGGGGGGCTCGGCCAACGCCATCGGGGACTGGCCCAGCAGGAGGGCCGTCACGAGAAAAGTGGGCACGCCGCGATGCGCGGCGCGCAGCCAGATCGGAGCCAACATCGCGCCATTCCTGTGAAATCAGCAATGGCTTGATCGTGGAGATCAGGGCTGCTTTAGGCCACAAACAATAGGAACTGGGGCCGACCGGATTAGGTGCGCAGCGATCCGCAAATACAGGAGCGAACGACGCTTTGTTCTACAGTGCGTCCCAAGAAGATGGCTGTCCAGCACCCGGCCACAAACCCAGGGCGACGAGCCGTTGTTCCTTATCAGGCCACTCTTGTTTGCTGCGGCATGCGACTGTCCATCGCGCCGCGGCAACGCTGGGCTGCTGAAGGAGCGCCTGGAAGTAGATCGCATCCACGGGGGACAGAGAGTGGCCAAGCACGACGACCTTCTGGATGGCTCCCAACGCCTGAAAAAACGTCCTATGCTGGGCGATCAGTTCCTCGGAACGCTTGAAGGTGGCTGAGAAGTAGTCGTCGATGATGTCGTTGGCTTCAGCCACCCGGGTATCGATCTCCTCGATATCCGGACGGTCGTTGAGCGAGGGGCGGGATTGGGGATTCCAGGCGTGGCCCAAGACCAACTCATCGTCTGCCGCATCGGATCGGCCGTGGATGTGCAGAACACGTGCCAGATCGATGCCATAGAGAGTGTCCAACGTGCTCGTGTAGTTGAAGGTCAGGAACAGCGCCTGTGGATCCAGCGTCGCAAGCCGTCGCGGGGCGGTGTCGTGTGTCGGGATGGGCAAGTCTCGGATCCATTCGGCAAAGCGCGTCCGAAGCCCCTTGGACAGTCGCTCGACGACGTTCCCCACCTCGTACTGAAAGTCGTGGTGCCCTGAATCACTCCAGTCCTCGGCACCATAGGCCCCCATGAAGTGCCCCAAGTTGTCGACCAGCATATCGGCATCCAGTTCAGCCAGGGCTAATTCCAAGTCGCACCAGTCGTCTCCGGCTGGAAGGTAGTCCTCGACCTCGCGATGAATGTCCCGGTCTGTGGCCAGGACATACTCCTTGAACTGTCCGAGGCCCGATGGAATGCCGTGCCACAGGTCGAATCCATTGCCGACTACATAAAGCGTGGTGGGGTGCACGGTGTGCTCCTTAGGTCCCAAGAATCCGAAGTGTCTGGGCATTGAAGGTTATGGTCGATATAGTAATATCAAATAGCGTAAATAACCCATTTGAGGAGTCAGTCATGAGCGTCGTTGCAGACCGTCTCGGCGTGTCGACCCTTGTGGGTACGCCCAAAGAGATTCAGGCTCAACTCGCTCGGTCGCAGGCTGACCACGTGCTGGTGGTGGCGTTCGACCACATCAAGCCCAGTGTTTTCGCGGCATTGGCGGAAAACTTCACCAACGTCGCTTCATCCATGTTCGAGGTGCTGCTTGAACGTCAGGACCGCGAATCGCTCGAACGGCTGGCAGAAATGCTCGTGCCGCGCAATCCGCTGTCGCCCCGGCTGCTCAAGGAAGCGAGCCTGCTGGTGCAGGCGCGTAAGGCGGTGTTGGAAAGTGGAGACTGGTTGACCGCCGCGAACATCGCACAACTCGCGGAACTGAGCACCCGGAACCCGAGCGCTCAGCCCAATAAGTGGAAGAAGCAACGCCAAATCTTCGCTATCAACCACGGTGGCATCGATTACTTTCCGGACTACGGGCTGGATCGTGACGCTGGTTTCCGTCCACTGAAATCGCTGGCCAAAGTGATTGAAACCTTCGAAGGACACAAAGACGGCTGGGGCATGGCTTATTGGTTCCGCTCCGAAAACAGCTTCCTGGGTGGAAATCGTCCCCAGGATCTACTCGCTTCGGCACCGGACCGTGTCATTGCGGCCGCTGTGGATGAAATTCTTGAAATGACCCATGACTAAGCGATGCGCCAATCTGCCCGCCGATGGCGAGCCACCTAGTGAACCATCCTCGGCCGCGTCTGAGCCTTCGCACAACGACGTCGGTGCCTACGATGCCGTGCTCGAATTGGCCGACAGGATCGGAGTGTCCATTGTCCAGGGGAAGAGTTGAATGGAATGCTTCCGGATCGATGAAAGTGGTTATACCGGCTTTGACCTGATGAACCCTGAGCAGCGGTTCCAAGGAGCGACGGCCATCGCCATTGAGGATGACGAGGCCGGGCGCCTGATCCGGGAGCACTTTCCCAAGCTTCAGGCGGACGAACTCAAGTACCGGGCGTTGGCTCGGCGCCCAGCCAATCACCCCCGTCTGATGGCGCTGCAGCGCGACTTGCTAACCGACCACAAGTGCGTGACCTACGTCTGCGACAAGCGCTACCTGTTGCTGCTGATGTTCCTGGACTACGCGGTCGAGCCGTTCTACTACGAGCGCGGCATGGACTTCTACGAAGACGGGCAGAACTACTCGCTTGCGTCGCTGCTGTATACGGTTGGACCGACGCTCCTCGGCAAAGGCGCGCTCGACCGGCTGTTGGTCAGCTTCCAGCGCGCGGTGAAGGAAAAGAGCTCGGAGGCGCTTGGGAACCTGATCGATGCGGCGTGCGCATCGCGCTGGTGGGAACTGCCGGAAGCGCTTGGCCCGCTTGCGCAGTTCGCTGCCCCTGAATGCCTGAAGGCGATCGTCACGCCGGGCGTCAACACCGATGCTGCTTTCGTGGTGCTGCAGTCCCTGGTCAGTCGGATGGAAATCATGGCTGACGGCCCGTATCGGGTCGAGCACGATCAGTCCAAGAACCTGCTCACTTATCACGACCTGCTGCAGCGGTACATCCGCCATGAGAAACCGATCACGTTTCGTCAATCGGAGATCGCCAGCATCACCTTTCCGCTCAAGCTTCAGTCCGTGACTCAGATCGATTCAAAGCACAGTCCTGCAGTGCAAGTGGCGGACGTGATGATCGGCGCGGCCATCGAAGCGGCGAATACGCTTACCGGACAACGCGCCGGGGTACTGGATGCCGAGAAGGTCATGGCGCTGTACGCCGATCATCAACTGATCCATATGCTGCCCTCGATCGACTTCGAGGAGCAAAAGCGTTTCCGTCAGGGATCCCAAGCGGGGCAGGTCATCGACTATTTTGCTGAGAACTTCCACAAACCGTAATAGCGAATGGAAGCATGACCCGCCTGTGCCTACTGCGCTGGCGACCGATCAACATCATCAAGGACGCCATCGAAGCGTCTTCCTGTGTAGAGGGGGCTGCATGGCAAGCATTCATTCGGAGTACCACCGCTTCTTGGCGCACTTGGCGCAACGCCAGGTGCATGACGACGTGTGCCGGCTCGCGCATCTGGTGCTTGATCACCTGCAACCTCTGGCTGAAGTTGGTGCAGCGCGCCGTGGACGCTCCACCCGCATGGCGCCACTGGCCGTCGCCCATTTGGCGCAGATGCCGGTCGCGTACCAGGGAGATGGCCACGGACCCGAAGTCGGGCCGGCGCTGGGGCGCCTGCGCCAGCTTGAGGTGGGACCGTTTCGCGGATTCATGCGGCAAGAGACATTCGACCTCAGCCACGACATCACTTTGGTCTATGGCGCCAACGGTACCGGCAAGAGCAGCTTCTGCGAGGCGCTGGAAGTGGCGATGCTCGGCTCCATCAGCGAGGCCCAAGTCAAGCGGGTCGACCAACGGACATACTGCAACAATGCCCGGTTGCGTCGCCATGTCGCGCCCGTCCTGTCTTCCGGAGCACCAGACCAGGCCCAGGCTGTGCAGCCCAACGAAGCGGAGTACCGCTTCTGCTTCATCGAAAAGAACCGCCTCGATGACTTCGCCCGCATCGCGGCGCGTACTCCGGGCGATCAGCGGCAGCTCATCGCTACCTTGTTTGGCGTGGATCAGTTCAGCGACTTCGTGCGCGGCTTCAATCCCGCGCTCGACCAAGACCTGATGCTCGTCGGCGCCCAGGCTACTCAACTCGCGCAGCGGCGCTTGCAGTTGGCGAACTCTGAACAGACGATCGCTGCTTATCCGCAAAAGATCGCGGCGGTGGAGAACTCCGAGCAAGCGCTGGCGCAACGAATGTCGCCCGGCGCGACGTACCAGGCTTGCGTTGACTGGCTGCTCGGCACACCGGAGCAGCAAGGGCGGCTGCCGTACGTCCAGGCGCAACTGGTTGCCGTCCCACCTGCCGTTCATGAGGTGAGCCAAGCGCGGCTGCAGACGCTGCTGGATGAGGCTTATCACCTTCAAGGCCTGTGGCAGGCGGCCACCGGACAGCTTTCGGCGCGTGCTGGGGAAGTGTCGTACGCTAAGCTCTACGAGGCTGTGCTGGCCTTGACTGACGGGGCGACCACCTGTCCCGCATGCGGAACCGGATTGGCTGCTGTCGCACAGGATCCTTTCGCCAAGGCCCGCACGGGCCTGGAGCAGCTCGCGCAG
>DQAA01000541.1:0-153 GCA_003523465.1 Pseudomonas sp. | reverse complement strand
GCGCAAACGCTTGTCCTGCACAGTTGCAGGCAGCAGGCCTGCCTCCATTGCCGCCTACCTCGACAGGCGCCTGGCTTGGCGCATGGGTCGATGGCGACCGGCGTGCCTGGAACGCTCTGCTGCAGGTCACGGAAATCATCGAGCGCGCCGACG
>DQAA01000239.1 GCA_003523465.1 Pseudomonas sp. | reverse complement strand
GCTGGACCCGCGAGGAAGCGGAGCGGCGCCTGGCGCCCGCCGCGCTGGAATGTGCGCGGGCGATCAGCACTTCGATCAGGACGCTGTAGAGCGCTCGGCGAGGGCGTGGGCGACTTTGCGCGACAGCAGCATCGCCCCTTCGCCTTGCGGGAGCAGATGGTCGAAATCGCCGAAGTGGCCGGGGTGGAAGTCGGCATCGGCGTAGAGGTCGAGAACCGTCATGTCAAAGCCGGGAGCGAGGGTGTCGAGCAATTGCTGGAGCTCGTAGACGCCGCGGAACAGGAATGGGCTATCGGGGCCGGCCACGGCGCGGTATTGCTCGTGCATCGGCGGGATCACCACGATCACCCGGTGCTTCAGTTCGGCGGCCATCAGCAGCAGTTGCGCCAGGTACTGGTTGCCGTCTTCGCGGGCATTCAGGCGCATATGGTCGGCGACCCGCTGGGATGCGCCCTGGTCCGCCGGCATGAAGCCTTTCTGGTGTTCCGGCAGGAAGCCGGCCACGCCGCCAAGGGTGTCGCCTGGGGTGGCCAGGCGCCCCTGCAATTGCGTGGCGATCTGCACCAGCAGCGGATCCTCGTAGCTCAGTCCCAGCTGGAAAATCTCGTTCATCAGCGGCGCCAGGGTCTTCTCGCTGGGGGACAGCTCCAGCAGGTTGCCTGGCGAGAACAGCGAGTAGAACACGATGACCGTGTCCAGGTTCGGCACCCGGTTCACGGCGTACTGGTAGAGCGCCAGGGAATGACGGAAATCCTGGGAACGGCTGCACAGGTTGAACGAGCCGGCGCAGTACCTGGGGTCGAAGGAGAAATCACCGTGGGACGAGCCCAGGGCGATGCTGCTCAGCCCGTGGCTGTCCTGCTGCAGCATCGTGCGCTTGGCGGTGAAGTATTCGATCAGTGCCGGAAACGGATTGGAATCGCTCATTGCTGGTCATCCGCAAGGAAGGTGTCGCGTACCTGCGCCACGCTGGGGAAGTTCTCGGTGATGAAGCCGCGCTGCATCGATTTTTGCTGGGTGAAGGGATATTCCCGCGCGATGAAGGTCGGCTCGCTGGCGTTCTCGTAGCGGCCGCTGACCGACAGGCGCAGGCGCTCGTCGCCCTCGCGCGAAGATCGATGAATGGTGAAGTTCGACATCAAGCAAACGCCGCCCTTGCCGACACAGACAGGAACGAAGCTGTCTTGCGCGAAGTGCTTTTCATCGACCCGCAACACGTGCTGTTCCTGGCTGCCGCTGAGCAGTCCGAGCAGATGGCTCCCGGGCACCACTTCCATGGTGAACAGTTGCGGATCGATGTCCATGAACGGGATCCAGGTAGTGATGGTATCCAGGCTGCCCTGCACCGAGGTCCAGTCCTGGTGCACGTCGAAGCCCTGGTAGCCACCGGGAATCACCAGGCGCCGGGACATCAGGTGCAGCACCGGCGTGGTCTGGAACAGCGGGGTGGCGATGCCCAGGTCGGCGCAGGCCTGGCGCAGGCGCTCATCGGCCATCAGCCGGTACACGCCGTAGAGCTTGGAGCACATGCGCAGGGTCGCGAGGTAGAGCGGCACGCTGGCGCCCATCAGGGTGGCCATGTTGTCGTGCAGGGCATCCAGGGTCGGGCCACCGGCAACGGCAAGGTTCAGGCGTTGCAGTTGCTGGGCGAAGGACAGGTTGAAATGTTCGAGGGTTTCATCGAGATGGCGCGGATCGAAAATGTCTTCGACCACCAGATAACCGTTTTCCTGGTAAAAGCGGATTTGATTTCGGTCAAGAATGTTTCCCATCTGCCCGGTGCCCTTTTTCGTTGTGCCAGCGACAGTGCTATCGTGGCCGGGAGTATACACAGCGTATCTTTCCCGTCTGTTTGACCTGACTCACTTTATGTCCGCCCAGATGTTCGCCCAGATGCCCGCCAAGGAAATCACGATGCAGAAAGTTGTCATTTTCGGAATTCTGGATACTGCGCAACTGGCGCACTACTACCTCAAGAAGGACCCGACCGTCGAGGTCGTCGCCTTTACCGTGCACGAGCGCTACATCCCCGAATCGAAGCGCTTCGAGGGCTTGCCCGTGGTGCCGTTCGAATCCCTCCAGGCCTGGTTCCCCAGCAGTGAATACCGGCTGTTCGCGCCGATGACCGGGCGCAAGATGAACCGCCTGCGCGAGTCGGTCTATCTGCAGGGCAAGGACAAGGGCTACGACTTCATCTCCTATGTCAGCCCCAAAGCCACGGTGAATGACAACGTCATCGGCGAGAACTGCTTCATTCTCGAGGACAACACCCTGCAACCCTTCACCACCATCGGTAACAACGTGGTGATGTGGAGCGGCAACCATATCGGCCACCACGGCGAGATCCGCGACCATGTGTTCTTCACGTCCCATGTGGTCCTTTCCGGACATTGCCGGGTAGAGCCATACGCCTGGTTCGGCGTCAACTCGACCATCACCAATGACTGCACCATCGCCGAAGGCACCTGCGTGGCGATGGGCGCACTGATTTCCAAACCTACTCAACCCTGGCAGCTCTACATCGGCGCTCCGGCGCGCGCGGTGAAGAGCAGCCAGGACCTGGACTTTTAGGTAGAACATGGCCTGGAACAAACTCGGCAGAACCTTCGACCCGGATATCGACTGGGTCGGCTCCCACGCCCAGGTGCCCACCAGCCTGGTGCTCGACGATGTGGTGCGGGTGTTCATCTCGACCCGCAACGCGGACGGAAAAGCCCTGTGCTACGCCGTGGACCTGGACAAGCAGGACCCACGCAAGGTCGTCGCCCGCCACCGCGAGCCGTGCCTCGGCTTCGGTGCCCCCGGCACCTTCGACGACGAGGGCGTGATGCCCAGTTATGCCGTCAAGAAGGACGGCCGCACCTACCTCTACTACAGCGGCTGGAACCAGCGCGTGACCGTGCCGTACCACAACGCCATGGGCGTGGCGGTCTCGGACGACGATGGCCTGCATTTCGAGAAGCTGTTCGAAGGTCCGATCATGGACCGCACCGCCACCGAGCCGTACCTGGCAGTGACCCCGACCGTGCTGTTCGACGACGGCCTGTGGAAGATGTGGTACGTCTCCGGCACCCGCTGGCTGGAAGTGAACGGCAAGTACGAACCGCTCTACGTGATCAAGTACGCCGAGTCGAACGACGGCTACGCGTGGACCCGTTTCCCCGAGCAGTGCCTGGCGTCGAGCTTCCCCACCGAAGCCTTCTCGCGGCCCTGCGTGATCAAGGAAAACGGCCTGTTCAAGATGTGGTACTGCTCCCGCGCCTCGGAGGACTTCCGCAACGGCGCCGGTTCCTACCGCATCAGCTACGCCGAGTCCGTCGACGGGCGCACCTGGACCCGCTTCGACGACGAGGGCATCGCCCCGTCCGCCGACGGCTGGGACTCGCTGATGACCTGCTACCCGTTCATCTTCCAGAGCGGCGGCAACAAATACATGCTGTACAACGGCAACCGATTCGGGACCAGCGGCTTCGGCCTGGCCCAGTGGAGTGATGATGAGTAACGACAAGATCCAGGACGACGTCTACAAACTGGAGTCCGCCGCCTCGGACCTGCAGTACGCTTTCCGCGACAGGCTGCGCGACCTGTACCTGAACAGCCCGCTGTCCGACGACGACAAGCTGTTCAATATCGGCCTCTACACCCGCAGCTCGGTGATGGTGAAGTTCATCGTCCTCAGCGACCTGTACAAGCGCTTCAAGCACATCCCCGGGATGATCTGCGAGTTCGGCACCTGGTACGGCCACAACCTGGTCATGCTGGAGAACCTGCGGGCCATGTACGAGCCGTTCAACAAGCAACGGCGGATCGTCGGTTTCGACACCTTCGAAGGCTACTCCGCACCGGGCGAGAAGGATCGCAAGGAAAGCGGCGTGTGGGTCGAGAATTCCTACTCGACCCAGGCCAGCTACAAGGACCACCTCGCCGAACTGCTCGAGGTGCACGAAGGCAACAACGTGCTCGGCCACGTGCGCGGCATTCACCAGCTGGTCGCCGGCGATGTGTGCCAGACCGCGCCGGAATACTTCAAGACCAACGCCTCGGCCATCGTCGCCTTCGCCTATTTCGACATGGGCCTGTACGAGCCGACCCTGGCCGCGCTCAAGGCGATCAAGCCGCACCTGGTCAGCGGCAGCGTGCTGTTGATGGACGAGCTGACCTGGGCAGAAGCCCCGGGTGAGGCGCTGGCCTTCAAGGAAGTCTTCCAGCCGAGCGAATACAGCCTGGAGAAGTGCGAGTTGTATCCTTCCAAGTGCATCGTCACCATCAAATAACGACGGACATGATGTCTATCGATGTATTCGACGCCCACATGGAGGAAAAGGGATGGATCATTTTCGAGCAGGCCATTGAGCCTGCTCTTGTCGAGCAGATGCGTGAGGATATCCACAAGGCCTACGCCATCTGCCGCGAGTATCAAACCAGGAACGGCATCGACCAGGACACCAGCCTCACGGTGCACCACCTGGTCGGGCAGTTCGACAGCTTTCTCGATTGCCTGGGGGCCTACCCGATCTACCCGTTCATCGAGCGCTATTTCGCTGGCCAGTTCATCCTCAACTCCTTCGGCGGGGCGATCAACACGCGGGACAGCCAGTCCTACGCGCAGCGGGTGCACCGGGATATCCGTTCCTTCTCCGGCGACACCCCGCTGCTGCTCAATACCCTGGTGATGCTCGACGATTTCACCGCCGACAACGGCGCGACCTGGATGCTGTCCGGCTCGCACAAGGCCGCTGCCAAGCCGAGCGACGAGTATTTCAAGGCCCATGCCGAGCAGGCGATCGCCCCGGCCGGCAGCATCCTGATGTTCAACTCCAATGTCTGGCATGCCGGCGGCACCAACCTCACCGAGCAACTGCGCCGTTCGGTGACGCCGATGTTCTCCAAGCCGTTCATGAAGCAGCAGTTCGACTACCCGCGGGCGCTGGGCTATGACCGTGGACCGCAGCTGGACGAGCGACTGCGCCAGGTCATCGGCTATAACGCGCGGGTTCCCGCCACGCTCGACGAGTGGTATCAACCGCCCGCCAAGCGCATGTACCACTCCAATCAGGGCTAGCCATGTCACGCGACCTCAACACCGAGTACCAGGACACGGAAGACCGCCTGTACGCCTACGACTTCGACTACATCCACCGCGACTACATGATCCGCGCGCTGGCCGGGCAGTTCCGCCCGGGCAATGCCCTGGAAATGGGCTGCTACCACGGCGAGTTCACCAGGAAGCTGCTGCAGGTCTTCGATGATGTGACGGTACTGGAAGGGGCCTCCGACCTGATCGAGATCGCCCGCAGGAACGTCGATGACCCGCGGGTGAAGTTCGTCCTCGGCCAGTTCGAAGACACCGATCTGCACCAGCGCTTCGACAACATCTTTCTGATCCACACCCTCGAACACCTCAGCGAGCCGCAGCCGGTACTGAAGAAGATCCGCGACTGGCTGGCTCCCGGCGGGCGCCTGTTCATCGTGGTGCCCAATGCCAATGCCGCCTCGCGGCAGATCGCCGTGGGCATGGGCCTGATCGACTTCAACGCGGCGGTCACCGACGGCGAGCGCAAGCATGGCCACCGCTGCACCTACAGCCTCGACACCCTCGAACATGAAGCCTTGCAGGCCGGTTTCCGGGTCGAGCAGCGCGGCGGCATCCTGTTCAAGCCGTTGGCCAACTTCCAGTTCGATGCGGCGATGCGCGGCGGGATCATCGACCAGGCGTTCTTCGATGGCTGCTACAAGCTGGGCATGAAATACCCGGACCTCACCGCCAGCGTCTACGTGGTCTGCGAGGCCTGAGTATTACTGCAGGTCGAAGGCTTCAAGATGGGCGCCGATCCCCTCGGCGCCGTTTTCCATCAGCGCATCGACGATCGACAGGTACGGCGTGAAGCCTGCGCCGCGCTGGCGGTAGGGCAGGGC
>DQAA01000047.1:6676-10387 GCA_003523465.1 Pseudomonas sp. | reverse complement strand
TGCCGGCGATGAGGCCCTGACAGCCCCGAAAGACTCAACCCATGAACGCCGCAACCCGCTCCGCCGCTGCCTGCAAATGCCCGGCATGAGTAAACCCTGAAGCCTTCAACGGCTTGAGGTCATGATCCCCCGCCTCCAGCCAGCACAGCTCGATCGCCGGCGACAGTTCATACCCTTCCACCGTTTCCCGATTGCCCAGCGCATCCCNNACGATCAGGGTCGGCGTCTTCAGCCCGGCCAGGTGCGCCACCCTTGGTTTCTCCGGCTTGCCCGCCGCGTAGAACGGATACCCCAGGCACACCAGCCCGTCCGCCTCCAGTTCATCCGCCAGCAAACTGGCCATCCGCCCGCCCATGGACTTGCCGCCGATGGCCAGCGGCCCAGCGACCAATGGTCGCACCTCCCGCCACACCTCCCGCCAGCACTCCAGCAAAACCGCCTGCGGATTCGGCGGCCTTTTGCCACCAGTCACCCGCCGCTCGGCCATGTACGGAAACTCGAAGCGCAGCACCCCAAGCCCTTGTCGGGCAAGCCTTTGCGCCATGTCGTCCATGAACCCGCTGTCCATCGGCGCGCCCGCGCCATGAGCGAGGATCAGGCAGCCCCGAACACCGCCATCTGCCTGATTTTCCGGGGCATTCCATAACCACCCCCGCACGTTCGCCCTGTTCGCCAATTGATCCCCGTCAATACCGGCGATCCGCCCATTAATCATGCTTGCCTCGCTTTTCAGCCTGCCTATAACCGTGGATGGGAACCCATACATGAACACAACCAGCAGTACCGCCTACAACTACAAGGTGGTCCGCCAATTCGCCATTATGACGGTGATATGGGGAATCGTCGGGATGGGGCTCGGCGTTTTCATCGCCGCGCAGCTCGCCTGGCCCGCCCTTAACTTCGACCTTCCCTGGACCAGCTTCGGGCGCCTGCGCCCCCTGCATACCAACGCGGTGATCTTCGCCTTCGGTGGTTGCGCGCTGTTCGCCAGCTCGTACTACTCGGTCCAGCGCACCTGCCAGACCACCCTGTTCGCGCCCAAGCTCGCGGCGTTCACGTTCTGGGGCTGGCAACTGGTGATCCTGCTCGCCGCCATCACCTTGCCGCTGGGTTACACCAGCTCCAAGGAATACGCCGAGCTGGAATGGCCGATCGACATCCTGATCACCATCGTCTGGGTGGCCTACGCCGTGGTGTTCTTCGGTACGCTGATCAAGCGCAATACCAAGCACATCTACGTCGGCAACTGGTTCTTCGGCGGGTTCATCCTGACCGTGGCGATGCTGCACATCGTCAACAACCTGGAACTGCCGGTCAGCCTGACCAAGTCCTACTCGATCTACAGCGGCGCAACCGACGCCATGGTCCAGTGGTGGTACGGTCACAACGCCGTGGGCTTCTTCCTGACCGCAGGCTTCCTGGGGATGATGTACTACTTCGTGCCGAAACAGGCCGAACGCCCGGTGTATTCCTATCGCCTGTCCATCGTGCACTTCTGGGCGCTGATCACCCTGTACATCTGGGCCGGTCCGCACCACCTGCACTACACCGCCCTGCCCGACTGGGCCCAGTCCCTGGGCATGATCATGTCCCTGGTACTGCTCGCGCCAAGCTGGGGCGGCATGATCAACGGCATGATGACCCTCTCCGGTGCCTGGCATAAGCTGCGTTCCGACCCGATCCTGCGCTTCCTGGTCGTGTCCCTGGCGTTCTACGGCATGTCGACCTTCGAAGGTCCGATGATGGCCATCAAGACCGTCAACGCCCTGTCCCACTACACCGACTGGACCATCGGCCACGTACACGCCGGTGCCCTCGGCTGGGTTGCGATGATCTCCATCGGCGCCCTGTACCACATGATTCCGAAAGTCTTCGGCCGCGCCCAGATGCACAGCATCGGCCTGATCAACGCGCACTTCTGGCTCGCCACCATCGGCACCGTGCTCTACATCGCCTCGATGTGGGTCAACGGTATCGCCCAGGGCCTGATGTGGCGTGCGGTCAACGCCGACGGCACCCTGACCTACTCGTTCGTGGAAACCCTGGTGGCCAGCCACCCAGGCTTCATCGTGCGCTTCGTCGGTGGTGCGATCTTCCTGACCGGCATGCTGCTGATGGCCTGGAACACCTGGCGCACCGTGCGTGCCCCGGTCCCGGCCACCACCGATGCGTCCGCGCAGCTGGCCTGAGGAGTACGAGATGAAACACGAAGCCATTGAAAAGAACGTCTTCCTGCTGGTCCTGCTGATGGTGTTCGCCGTGAGCATCGGCGGCCTGACCCAGATCGTTCCGCTGTTCTTCCAGGACGTCACCAACAAGCCGGTGGAAGGCATGAAGCCCTACACCGCGCTGCAACTGGAAGGCCGCGACATCTACATCCGCGAAGGTTGCGTCGGCTGCCACTCGCAGATGATCCGTCCGTTCCGCGCCGAAACCGAACGCTATGGCCACTACTCGGTAGCCGGTGAAAGCGTCTGGGACCACCCGTTCCTGTGGGGCTCCAAGCGTACCGGTCCTGACCTGGCCCGCGTGGGCGGCCGCTACTCCGACGACTGGCACCGTGCGCACCTGTACAACCCGCGCAACGTCGTGCCCGAGTCGAAGATGCCGTCGTATCCATGGCTGGTTGCCCAGCAAGTGGATACCAGCCACACCGAAGCCAAGATCAAGGCCATGCGCACCCTCGGCGTGCCTTACACCGACGACGACATCAGCGGTGCCGTCGCCTCGGTCAAGGGCAAGACCGAAATGGACGCCCTGGTCGCCTACCTCCAGGTGCTCGGCACCGCCATCAAGAACAAGAGGTAAGCGCCATGGATTTCAGTCTCGATATCGGCCAGTTGCGCGGCCTCGGCACCCTGGTGGTGGCGATCGCCTTCATCGGCCTGTCGCTCTGGGTGTTCAACCGTCGCCGTGACCGTGAATTCGCCGAAGCAAGCCTGCTGCCCTTCGCCGACGAACGCCTGCCCAACGCCGAACAAGAAAACGCCATGAGGAGTAATCGGCAATGACCACCTTCTGGAGTACGTATATCAGCGTACTGACCATCGGCAGCCTGATCGGCCTGACCTGGTTGCTGCTGTCCACCCGCAAGGGCGAGACACCCGGCAGCACCGACCAGACCATGGGTCACGCCTTCGATGGCATCGAGGAGTACGACAACCCGCTGCCACGCTGGTGGTTCTGGCTGTTCGTCGGCACCCTGGTGTTCGCCGCCGGCTACCTGGTGCTCTACCCGGGCCTGGGCAACTGGAAAGGCATCCTGCCTGGCTATGAAAATGGCTGGACCGGCGCCAACGAGTGGCAGAAAGAGATGGAGCGCGCCGACGCCAAGTACGGCCCGATCTTCGCCAAGTTCGCCGCCATGCCGGTGGAAGAAGTGGCCAAGGATCCGCAAGCACTGAAGATGGGTGGCCGCCTGTTCGCCTCCAACTGCTCCGTTTGCCACGGTTCCGACGCCAAGGGTTCCTACGGCTTCCCCAACCTGACCGACAAGGACTGGCGCTGGGGCGGCGAGCCGGAAACCATCAAGCAGAGCATCATGCTCGGCCGTCATGGCGTGATGCCGGCCTGGTCGGAAGTCATCGGCGAGCAAGGCGTGGCCGACGTGGCCGCCTTCGTGGTGAGCAAGCTCGATGGCCGCAGCCTGCCGGAAGGCGCCAAGGCCGACCCGGCCAACGGCGAGAAGATCTTCGCTGCCAACTGCGTGGC
>DQAA01000047.1:0-6571 GCA_003523465.1 Pseudomonas sp. | reverse complement strand
ATCCAGGGCAACGACAAGGTCCACCTGCTGGCCGCCTACGTCTACAGCCTTTCGCAGGAAGGCGACAAGACTTCTGCACAGTAAGACTTCGATCCATCTGAGGATTGACTGAAACCGCCGCATCCGAACCGGGTGCGGCGGTTTCTTTTTGCCTGTGCGACAGAGTGTCGCACCCCTCCGACGTACCTTCTTGCACCCCTTCCGAACGGGACTAAGCTTGTTGCCTCATGCGGCTTCAGGCGATGTCGGCCCTACACACCTGTTGGGTAATCTCACTTCGCCATACCCGCGCAAAGGCCGATGGCCCTTTGCTTTCCCCTATTTTTCATAGGGCGAAAGCGACGATTGTCGGCGCGATTCGATGCCTTGTTGAGCGTGCAATCCACAATAAAAATGGTGCACATAAATAATTGATTATTGTGTACAATTTGCGCGGTAGATGTGTCGGAAGGGCCGTAACAAAGGCCCTGGAGAGCCGTGGGGCGGTACCCCTTGCGTTGCAATACCCACACTCCCTGTAGATACTTGCGCCGATTTCTCTACCTACAAAAACACCTAAAAACCGTGGAACCTTAGAATGAGCACAGCAATCAGTCCGACTGCTTATAACTATAAGGTCGTCCGCCAGTTCGCCATCATGACGGTGGTCTGGGGGATCCTTGGCATGGGCCTCGGTGTCTTCATCGCCTCGCAACTGGTCTGGCCGCACCTGAACCTTGACCTGCCGTGGACGAGCTTTGGACGCCTGCGCCCCCTGCACACCAACCTGGTGATCTTCGCCTTCGGTGGTTGTGCACTGTTCGCCACTTCCTACTACGTCGTGCAGCGAACCTGCCAGACCCGACTGATCTCCGACAGCATGGCGGCCTTCACCTTCTGGGGTTGGCAAGCGGTCATCGTCGGCGCGCTGATCACCCTGCCCATGGGCTACACCACCACCAAGGAATACGCCGAGCTGGAATGGCCCCTCGCCATTTTGCTGGCCATCGTCTGGGTGACCTACGCGGTTGTATTCTTCGGCACCATCGTCAAGCGCAAGACCAAGCACATCTATGTCGGCAACTGGTTCTACGGTGCCTTCATCCTGGTCACCGCGATGCTGCACATCGTCAACCACATCTCGCTGCCGGTGAGCTTCTTCAAGTCGTACTCGGCCTACGCCGGCGCCACCGACGCGATGATCCAGTGGTGGTACGGGCACAACGCCGTGGGCTTCTTCCTGACCACCGGCTTCCTCGGGATGATGTACTACTTCGTACCGAAACAGGCCGAGCGTCCGATCTACTCGTATCGCCTGTCGATCGTGCACTTCTGGGCGCTGATCACCCTGTACATCTGGGCCGGCCCGCACCACCTGCACTACACCGCCCTGCCGGACTGGGCCCAGTCCCTCGGCATGGTGATGTCGATCATCCTCCTCGCGCCAAGCTGGGGCGGCATGATCAACGGCATGATGACCCTCTCCGGCGCCTGGCATAAGCTGCGCACCGACCCGATCCTGCGCTTCCTCGTGGTATCGCTGGCGTTCTACGGCATGTCGACCTTCGAAGGTCCGATGATGGCCATCAAGACCGTCAACTCGCTCTCCCACTACACCGACTGGACCATCGGCCACGTACACGCCGGTGCCCTCGGCTGGGTGGCGATGATCTCCATCGGTGCCGTCTACCACATGATTCCGAAACTCTACGGTCGCGCGCAGATGCACAGCGTCGGCCTGATCAACGCGCACTTCTGGCTCGCCACCATCGGTACCGTGCTCTACATCGCCTCGATGTGGGTCAACGGCATCACCCAGGGCCTGATGTGGCGTGCGATCAACGATGACGGCACCCTCACCTACTCCTTCGTCGAAGCCCTGCAAGCCAGCCACCCGGGCTATATCGTCCGCGCCCTGGGCGGTGCGTTCTTCGCCTCCGGCATGCTGTTGATGGCCTGGAACGTCCTGCGCACCGTGCGTGAGTCGAAACCGGCCGAAGCTGCGGCCGCCGAACAGATCGTCGTCGTGGGAGCGCACTGATGAAGCACGAAGTAGTCGAGAAGAATATCGGCCTGCTGGCCTTCTTCATGGTCATCGCCGTGAGCATCGGCGGCCTGACCCAGATCGTTCCGCTGTTCTTCCAGGACGTCACCAACAAGCCGGTCGAGGGCATGAAGCCGCGTACCGCGCTGGAGCTGGAAGGCCGCGACGTGTACATCCGCGAAGGCTGCGTTGGCTGCCACTCGCAGATGATCCGTCCGTTCCGCGCCGAGACCGAGCGCTACGGCCACTACTCGGTGGCCGGTGAAAGCGTCTGGGACCACCCGTTCCTCTGGGGTTCCAAGCGTACCGGTCCGGACCTGGCCCGGGTCGGCGGTCGTTACTCCGATGACTGGCACCGCGCGCACCTGTACAACCCGCGCAACGTCGTGCCCGAGTCGAAAATGCCGTCCTACCCGTGGCTGGTCGAGAACAAGCTCGACGGCAAGGACACCGCCAAGAAGATGGAAGTCCTGCGCACCCTCGGCACGCCGTACACCGACGCGGATATCGCCGGTGCCCGCGACGCGGTCAAGGGCAAGACGGAAATGGACGCCCTGGTCGCGTACCTCCAGGGCCTCGGCACCATCATCAAAAGCAAACGGTGACTGCGATGGATATCGGGATGATTCGAGGCCTGGGCACCGTCGTGGTGATGGTGGCCTTCGTGGGCCTGGCGTTGTGGGTGTTCAGTTCTCGGCGCAAGTCCGAGTTCGACGAAGCGACCATGCTGCCCTTCGCGGATGATCCCGAAGCCAGCCAGCACGTCGAGCAAGCGGAAGCGAAAGCGTCTAGGAGTAACAACGAATGACTACCTTCTGGAGTCTGTACGTCACCGTTCTGAGTCTGGGCACCATCTTTGCCCTGACCTGGCTGCTGCTCTCCACCCGCAAGGGCCAGCGCAGCGAAACCACCGAGGAAACCGTCGGCCATTCCTTCGACGGCATCGAGGAATACGACAACCCGCTGCCGAAGTGGTGGTTCATGCTGTTCGTCGGCACCATCATCTTCGCCCTGGGCTACCTGGCGCTGTACCCGGGCCTGGGTAACTGGAAAGGCATCCTGCCGGGCTACCAGTACCTGGACACCGAGAAGGAAGTGGCGTTCGCCAACGGCCAGGCCGGCTGGACCGGCGTCCACGAGTGGGAAAAGGAGATGGCCCGTGCCGATGCTAAATTCGGCCCGATCTTCGCCAAATTCGCAGCGATGCCGATCGAAGAAGTCGCCAAAGACCCGCAGGCGCTGAAGATGGGCGGTCGCCTGTTCGCCTCGAACTGCTCGGTCTGCCACGGCTCCGACGCCAAGGGCTCCTACGGCTTCCCCAACCTCACCGACAACGACTGGCGCTGGGGCGGCGAGCCGGAAACCATCAAGCAGACCATCATGGCCGGTCGCCATGGCGTGATGCCGGCGTGGGCCGAAGTGATTGGCGAGCAAGGCGTGGCGGATGTCGCCGCGTTCATCATCACCAAGCTCGATGGCCGCACTCTGCCGGAAGGCGCCAAGGCCGACGCCGCCAACGGGCAGAAGATCTTCGCTGCCAACTGCGTGGCCTGCCACGGCGCGGAAGGCCAGGGCACCCCGGCGATGGGCGCACCGAACCTGACTCACCCGCAAGCGTTCATCTACGGTTCGAGCTTCGCCCAGCTGCAGCAGACCATCCGTTACGGCCGCCAGGGCCAGATGCCGGCGCAGCAGGAAATCCAGGGCAACGACAAGGTCCACCTGCTGGCGGCCTACGTCTACAGCCTGTCGCATAAAGAAGAGAAACCGGCCGAGGCGCAGTAAGGCCCGGCGGTAGAACAAGGCCCCGTCAGTGCAGACTGGTGGGGCCTTTTTTCTTGGCTGGGATGCAGGGGTGTTCTTTCGGGCCTCATCGCTGGCAAGCCAGCTCCCACAGGGATCTGTGGTGCGACGCGGTCATTGTGGGAGCTGGCTTGCCAGCGATAGGGCCCGAAAGAACACCCTGAGTTGACCTGCATCAATTGACATCGCCAATACACCATTGTCGGATTCAAACCAACGCGACCTAAGGTCGCACCCGCGCCATAGGGCCCTTGCACAGGCGTATGATGCGGGCCAGAGCAGCAAAACTTCTGACTGCGGTTGGCATGCACTGGCCGCGGCATTTTTCCACTGCCGTGGGACTGTAAAACGATGAGCAAGCAGATTCCTGTACAAGACATCACCCCACCCGCCAAGAATAAAAAAGACACTGGCGTCGACCTCTACGCCGCCCGGGAAAAAATCTACACCCGTGCCTTCACCGGTATTTTCCGCAACCTGCGCATCGCCGGTGGCGCCCTGCTCTTCCTTCTCTATTTCGGCACCGTCTGGCTCAACTGGGGCGGGCACCAGGCCGTCTGGTGGAACCTGCCGGAGCGCAAGTTCTACATCTTCGGCGCCACCATCTGGCCGCAGGACTTCATCCTCCTGTCCGGCATCCTGATCGTCGCCGCGTTCGGCCTGTTCTTCATCACCACCTTCGCCGGACGCATCTGGTGCGGCTACACCTGCCCGCAAAGCGTGTGGACCTGGATCTTCATGTGGTGCGAGAAGGTCACCGAAGGCGACCGCAACCAGCGCATGAAACTCGACAAGGCGCCGATGAGCGCCAACAAGTTCGCGCGCAAATTGGCCAAGCACAGCCTCTGGCTGCTGATCGGCTTCGTCACCGGCATCACCTTCGTCGGCTACTTCGCGCCGATCCGCGAACTGCTGGTGGACTTCTTCACCGGCGAAGCGGACGGCTGGTCCTATTTCTGGGTCGGTTTCTTCACCCTCGCCACCTACGGCAACGCCGGCTGGCTGCGCGAACAGGTGTGCATCTACATGTGCCCGTACGCCCGCTTCCAGAGCGTGATGTTCGACAAGGACACCCTGATCGTCTCCTACGACCCGCGTCGCGGCGAGACCCGTGGCCCGCGCAAAAAGGACGCGGACTACAAGGCCCAGGGCCTCGGCGACTGCATCGACTGCACCATGTGCGTCCAGGTCTGCCCGACCGGCATCGACATCCGTGACGGCCTGCAGGTCGAATGCATCGGCTGCGCCGCCTGCATCGACGCCTGCGACAACATCATGGACAAGATGAACTACCCCCGCGGCCTGATCAGCTACACCACCGAGCACAACCTCTCGGGCCAGAAGACCCACATGGTGCGGCCACGCCTGATCGGCTACCTGGTGGTCCTGCTGACCATGATCGGCCTGCTCGCCACCGCCTTCTTCATGCGCCCGCTGGTCGGCTTCGACGTCAGCAAGGACCGCGTGCTGTACCGCGAGAACGCCCAGGGCTGGATCGAGAACGTCTACAGCCTGAAGGTCATGAACAAGGACCAGCACGACCACGTCTACGTCCTCGAAGCCAAGGGCCTGCCGAACCTGCGCCTCGAAGGCGCGAAGGAAATCCGCGTCGCGGCCGGCGACATCGTCAGCCTGCCGGTGCAGTTGTCGGTCTCCCCCGAACAGCTGCCGTCGACCACCAACGAAGTCACCTTCGTGCTTCGCGATGCCGACGACAGCGGCTCCGAAGTCGAAGCCAAGAGCCGGTTCATCGGCCCGCAAATCCGTTAAGAGAGCACGCCAATGCCTGCAACGAACACAGTTCACAGCGTCTGGTACAAGAACCTCTGGCCCTGGATCATCATCGGCATCCTGGCCACCTCGGTGACCTTGAGCCTGACCATGGTCAGCATCGCGGTGAACAACCCGGACAACCTGGTCAACGACAACTACTACGAAGCCGGCAAGGGCATCAACCGCTCCCTGGACCGCGAGCTGCTCGGGCAGACGCTGAAGCTCAAGGCCAGCGTGCACCTGGACGAGGTTACCGGTGAAGTGGAACTGCGCCTGAGCGGCGACAGCCAGCCGCAGACCCTGGAACTGAACCTGATCTCGCCGACCCAGCCGGAGAAAGACCGCAAGATCGCCCTGACCCTGAGCAGCGAGCCAGGGCGCTACCTGGGGCAACTGGAAGACAAGGTGGAAGGCCGGCGCTTCGTCGAACTGCTGGGGGCCGAGAAGGGCCAGACCTGGCGGTTGTTCGAGGAAGAGGATGTGGCCCATGGGGTGACCCTGGTGCTGGGTGATGAAGAGCTGAAAGGAGCCGAGCACCTCGACAAGTGAAGTTGTGCTGTTGCTAATGGCCTCATCGCTGGCAAGCCAGCTCCCACAAGGACCGCGCCGCCCTTGAAGGCAGTGCAGATCCTGTGGGAGCTNNCCAGCGATTGGGGTCACCACCGAAAGACCTGCGATAAGACAGTCATGACCACCCCCACGCCTTGCTACCACTGCGCCCTGCCCGTCCCCGCCGACAGCCATTTCACCGCCGTCGTCCTCGGCGAAACCCGGCAATTCTGCTGCCCCGGCTGCCAGGCCGTGGCCGAGGCCATCGTCGCCGGCAAGCTGGAGAGCTACTACCAGCACCGCAGCGAAGCCAGCGCCAACCCCGAAGCCCTGCCCCGCCAGCTCAGCGACGAACTGGCCCTGTACGACCGCGCCGATGTCCAGCAACCCTTCGTCCGCCACGAAGGCGAACTGGCCGAAACC
>DQAA01000329.1:221-5672 GCA_003523465.1 Pseudomonas sp. | reverse complement strand
CGGGTGATGGCCAGGTCTGGCCGCTGGCGCGCTGAATCAGGCTACCGGGGCTGGAGGGGGTTCATCGGGCAGGGTCGGCTCGCCGGGTTCCATGGGCTGGGATTCACCGGGTTGCGGCGGTTGCGGGGTGTCGGGATCGGGTTGACCGGGCACGCCACCGGCGTGCAGTGGCGGATGGGCCATCAACGACCACGCCAGCAGCCCGATCTGGTTGGGCTGCAGGATGGCCAGCTTGGCACTGATGGTGGGGTCGATTTTCATTGGCTACTCCTGACAAGAACCGACGCGCCTCGTGCGCGTCGGGACGGTTCATGTCGTTGGAGTACCGAATGCCAGGGGAATTCCCCCGCTTCGTCGGATCAGGTGCGGGGCAGGGTCACGCCGCGCTGGCCCTGGTACTTGCCGCCGCGGTCCTTGTAGGACACTTCGCATTCTTCATCGGATTCGAGGAAGAGCATCTGCGCCACGCCTTCGTTGGCGTAGATCTTCGCCGGCAGGGTGGTGGTGTTGGAGAACTCCAGGGTCACGTGGCCTTCCCATTCCGGCTCCAGCGGCGTGACGTTGACGATGATGCCGCAGCGCGCGTAGGTGCTCTTGCCCAGGCAGATGGTCAGGACGTTGCGCGGAATGCGGAAGTACTCGACGGTGCGGGCCAGGGCGAAGGAGTTCGGCGGGATGATGCAGACATCGCTCTTGACGTCGACGAAGCTGCCGGCGTCGAAGTTCTTGGGATCGACGGTAGCCGAGTTGATGTTGGTGAACACCTTGAATTCATCGGCGCAGCGCACGTCGTAGCCATAGCTGGAGACACCGAAGGAGATCAGCTTGTCGTTGCCGTCGTTGCGCACCTGGCGCTCGACGAACGGCTCGATCATGCCGTGTTCCTGCGCCATGCGGCGAATCCACTTGTCCGATTTGATGCTCATGGCGGGGTGTCCTGAATAGCGGGGTGAAAAAGAAGACGGGCATCTTACCGGGACGAGCGCCCGCTTCAAAGATTTAGCCTGCATCGATTTACCGGGCGGACCGACGGAGGCCGCGAGGGACGCCGTCAGTCATGAATTGCGCAAAAGGCCCACGAGACCATTGGCACCTTGGGGAAAAAGGGTTAAGGTGCCGCCACTGTGCTGCACGTTGTCACTGAGAATCTCTACTCGATGCAAGATTTCGATCAATCATCCATGAATTTTCTGTCTTTTTGCACTCAGTCCCGGCCAGGGCGTTCCTGAGCCGTAATCAACTTTGTCCAAGGAGACAGACCATGTCCAATCGCCAAAGCGGTACCGTTAAGTGGTTCAACGATGAAAAAGGCTTCGGCTTCATCACCCCACAATCCGGTGACGACCTGTTCGTACACTTCAAAGCTATCGAAGCTGATGGCTTCAAGAGCCTGAAAGAAGGCCAAGCTGTGACTTTCGTCGCTACCCGCGGCCAGAAAGGCATGCAAGCTGAGCAAGTACGCGTAGACGGCTAATCGCCATTTACCGCGCTTGATAGCTGCAAAAAAAACCCGCCATTGGCGGGTTTTTTTATGCCTGGAACTTTGCACCTGTCGCCGAGGTAACCCGACGACAGGGCTCGGACTTCAATCGTCGCTGATGGTGATGTTCGGCATCGCCGGCGCCGCAGCTTCCTGCAATACAAGGCGCGCGCCTACCGAACGGGCCAGTTCCTGGTAGACCATGGCGATCTGGCTTTCCGGCTCGGCAATCGCGGTCGGCTTGCCGTTGTCGGCCTGCTCGCGGATCAGCATCGACAGCGGCAGCGAGGCCAGCAGGTCGACACCGTACTGCTCCGCCAGCTTCTCGCCACCACCTTCGCCGAACAGGTGCTCGGCATGCCCGCAGTTCGAGCAGATATGCACGGCCATGTTTTCCACTACGCCCAGCACCGGGATGTTGACCTTGCGGAACATCTCCACGCCTTTCTTCGCGTCGAGCAGGGCCAGGTCCTGAGGCGTGGTGACGATCACCGAGCCGGCCACCGGGACCTTCTGCGCCAGGGTCAGCTGGATGTCGCCGGTGCCTGGCGGCATGTCGATCACCAGGTAGTCGAGGTCGTCCCAGGCGGTCTGGGTCACCAGTTGCAGCAGCGCACCGGAAACCATCGGCCCGCGCCAGACCATCGGCGTGTTGTCATCGGTAAGGAAGGCCATGGACATCACTTCGACGCCATGGGCCTTGATCGGCACGAACCACTTCTGGTCCTTGACCTGCGGGCGGGTCCCCTCGGGAATGCCGAACATCACGCCCTGGCTCGGACCGTAGATGTCCGCATCGAGAATACCCACCCGTGCGCCCTCGCGGGCCAGGGCCAGGGCCAGGTTGGCGGCGGTGGTGGACTTGCCCACGCCGCCCTTGCCCGAAGCCACGGCGATGATGTTCTTGACGTTGCCCAGGCCGGGAATCTGCGCCTGGGCCTTGTGCGGCTCAATCACGCAGTCGATGGTCACCTTGGCCGCGCTGACGCCGTCCAGCCCTTCGATGGCGGTCTGCAGGACCTGCGCCCAGCCGTTCTTGAACAGACCGGCAGCGTAGCCCAGTTGCAACAGCACGCCGACCCGATCGCCTTCGATCACGACGGCGCGCACGCAGCCGGCGCTGACCGGGTCCTGGTTCAGGTAAGGGTCGGTGTATTGGCGAAGGACGGCTTCAACCGCTGCGCGAGTGACGGCGCTCATGGAGACTCCCGATAAAAGACTGAGTGAAACAGGGTCGCTATGCTAACCCGTGCGTCCGCGCCGGGTCGTTGGCGGGGTGAAATATATTTCCCGGCGCTTTATAGTGGCCGATCATCGTTTTTCCCCCGATAGCCGAATCAGATAGCCGAGCCCCCATGTCCGAGCCACGCCAGATCCTCGTTACCAGTGCCCTGCCCTATGCCAATGGTTCCATCCACCTTGGCCACATGCTCGAGTACATCCAGACCGACATGTGGGTGCGTTTCCAGAAGCACCGTGGCAACCAGTGCATCTACGTTTGCGCTGACGACGCCCACGGCTCGGCGATCATGCTGCGCGCGGAGAAGGAAGGCATCACTCCGGAACAGCTGATCGACGGCGTGCAGAAGGAACATGCCGGCGACTTCGCCGACTTCCTCGTCGATTTCGACAACTTCCACTCGACCCACGCCGAAGAAAACCGCGAACTGTCGAGCAGCATCTACCTGGCGCTGCGCGATGCCGGCCATATCGCCACCCGTTCGGTCACCCAGTACTTCGACCCGGACAAGAAAATGTTCCTGGCCGACCGCTTCATCAAGGGCACCTGCCCGAAATGCGCGGCCGAAGACCAGTACGGTGACAACTGCGAGAAATGCGGCGCCACCTACGAGCCGACCGAGCTGAAGAACCCGAAATCGGCAATCTCCGGCGCTACCCCGGTGCTCAAGGATTCCCAGCACTTCTTCTTCAAGCTGCCGGACTTCCAGGCGATGCTCCAGGAATGGACCCGCAGCGGCACCCTGCAGGACGCCGTGGCCAACAAGCTGGCCGAGTGGCTGGATTCCGGCTTGCAGGAGTGGGACATCTCCCGCGATGCGCCGTACTTCGGCTTCGAGATCCCGGATGCGCCAGGCAAGTACTTCTACGTCTGGCTGGACGCGCCGATCGGCTACATGGCCAGCTTCAAGAACCTCTGTGCACGCCGTCCGGAACTGGACTTCGACGCCTTCTGGAAAAAGGACTCCACTGCCGAGCTGTACCACTTCATCGGCAAGGACATCGTCAACTTCCACGCCCTGTTCTGGCCTGCCATGCTCCAGGGCGCCGGCTACCGCAAGCCGACCGCGATCAACGTCCACGGCTACCTGACCGTCAACGGCCAGAAGATGTCCAAGTCCCGCGGTACCTTCATCAAGGCCCGTACCTACCTGGACCACCTGCCGCCGGAATACCTGCGCTACTACTACGCCTCCAAGCTGGGTCGCGGCGTCGATGACCTCGACCTGAACCTCGAGGACTTCGTGCAGAAGGTCAACTCCGACCTGGTCGGCAAGGTGGTCAACATCGCCAGCCGCTGCGCCGGCTTCATCCACAAGGGCAACGACGGTGTGATGGTCGCCGGCGACGCCGCACCGGAACTGACCGAGGCCTTCCTCGCCGCTGCGCCAAGCATCGCCGACGCTTATGAAGCCCGTGATTTCTCCCGTGCCATGCGCGAAATCATGGCCCTGGCCGACCGTGCCAACGCCTGGATCGCCGACAAGGCGCCGTGGTCGCTGAACAAGCAGGAAGGCAAGCAGGACGAAGTCCAGGCCATCTGCGCCCAGGGCATCAACCTGTTCCGCCAGCTGGTGATCTTCCTCAAGCCGGTGCTGCCGGTGCTGACCGCCGAGGCCGAGGCGTTCCTCAATGTCGCGCCGCTGACCTGGAACGACCACCTGACCCGCCTGGAAAACCACAAGCTGAACCCGTTCAAGGCGCTGATGACCCGGATCGAGATGACCAAGGTCGAGGCGATGGTAGAAGCCTCGAAGGAAGACCTGGCCGCCAGCCAGGGCTCGGCCGCTCCTGCCGGCAATGGCGAGCTGACCAAGGATCCGCTGTCGCCGGAAATCGAGTTCGATGCCTTCGCTGCCGTGGACCTGCGGGTTGCCCTGATCGTCAAGGCCGAAGCCGTGGAGGGCGCCGACAAGCTGCTGCGCCTGACCCTGGATATCGGCGACGAGCAACGCAACGTGTTCTCCGGCATCAAGTCGGCCTACCCTGATCCAGCCAAGCTGGAAGGTCGCCTGACCATGATGATCGCCAACCTCAAGCCGCGGAAAATGCGCTTCGGCATCTCCGAGGGCATGGTGATGGCAGCCGGCCCTGGCGGTGAAGAGATCTACCTGCTCAGCCCTGACAGCGGCGCCAAGCCGGGTCAACGTATCAAGTAACCCCCTCGCCCCGGCCTGAACCACCGGGGCGTTTTCATTGCATCGTCGGTGCCGGATGCCATGACCGAACTGATTCTCGCGCTGATCGGCGCCGCCCTGATCAACAACGTCGTCCTGCAGCATGGGTTGGCAATCGACCCCTTGCTTCGACGCGGACCCTGTGGGAGCGCGTCGCGCCTGAGGGTGCATGCGCTTGGGCTGGCTACACTGGTGGCGATGTTTCTGGTCAGCGTGCTCGGCCAACTGCTCTACCGCTACGGCCTGCAGCCGCTGCAACTCGACTACCTGCGCCTGTTCGTTTTTCTGCCGCTGTGCGTGCTGGGTGTAATGCCGGTCCTCGGCGGCCTGCAATGCTGGCTGAAACACTGGCCGTTCGCCGGGCTGCAGCCGCTGCTGACCGGCAACGCCGCGCTGCTGGGACTTTGCCTGCAGTTGAGCGGTGAGGATCGCGGGGTACTGCATGCCGCGATGGTCGGCCTCGGCAGCGGCCTGGGTTTCTGGCTGGCGCTGGCGCTGTTCGACGATCTGCGCCAGCGCAGCCGGCATGACGATATTCCCCTGGCGTTTCGCGGG
>DQAA01000329.1:0-151 GCA_003523465.1 Pseudomonas sp. | reverse complement strand
CGCGGCGCCATGCAGCAGGTGCTGCTGGCGTGCTTGCCGGGCCTGCTGGTGCTGTTCTGGGTGTATGGCTGGGGCGTGCTGTTCAACCTGGTATTGAGCGCGACAACGGCGCTGCTGACCGAGGCGGCCCTGCTGCGCCTGCGCAGGCGCC